>JBEBJM010000051.1:0-4413 GCA_040079895.1 Nitrospira sp. | reverse complement strand
AAACAGGTTCACGATACCTCAAGACCCCATGATTTGTTTTTGAAATAGCTCCAAAAAAACCGTCAATCCTAAACACAGAGACAACATGATCATAGTCCCACGACTTTTTCTTGTCTGATCGCAAATCCAAAACTAGGGGTTTGTGCCCATAAAACTCTAAAACGGCAGAAGCAAAAATCGCCCCCTCCAGACAGTCAGCTTTCTTATTTTTCAAAACCATCCTTGGGGACATGCACGTCCCCCACTCTTCCTCAAAGTTAAATGGTAATGAGTTTAGATAGTCCTGTATCTTTTTAGGAGAGTTTAATTTTCTGAATATTTTTTCCTCTTCTTTTCTGTAACTATATTTTTGGACCATTTTGTATATCTTCTGGCTTCACACTGGTTGGTATATCTGTTGCACTCTCTGCCAAAACCTCTTTAGCTTCTTCTTTTTTCATCATTTCAAAAGCACGACGTAGATGTCTAACAATATGATGTCCGAACAAATAATGTATCAAAAGTATAATAATACCGAGAAGTATTATGCCCAACAAAATATAAACTAGATAATTTTTTATAAACTGTGTGATAACAAAAGGAACACGAACATCTATAGACTCATCGCGGACATTTCCAGCCTTATCAATAGCCCTAACTATTACCTGCATTTTTCCTGCAGAGTTCAAGGGAACTTGGAAAGGACTGACCGCTTCGACAAAAACAGGAGAAGCGGTCGGTGGTTGGTTTTTATCTATAACTCCCACTTCATAATGATCTACACCGGAAAGGTTATCTGTTGTAAAGAAAGAAACGAGGGTTCTTTCAACCAAGACGCTGGCTGCAACTAGATAATTTGCTTGCGGTTTGAACTCTGCTGGAGGAGCTGTATCTATTCTAACCAAAAAATGTCCTGTGGTACCCCACGCACCGCCTTTTATAGCTTTTATGTGAAAATACCATAGACCGTCATCTAGATTTTCAAATGTTTTTGTAACCTCCTGTGTATCTATTGTGTTGTCTGGAACAGTTGATGGTTTATTGTCCAACTCAAAACTGAAGCCGGCAACGCCATAATCTTTTATCCACGATAGAACTGGAGAGTTATTGTTATACCAATTCTCCTGAATAGGGTGTGTTTCAGAGTAGACGGCTACACCATCTGGAGCTTTTACTAAAATGTTATATTCAGCCCTACCCAGATCAACCACAGTTTCAGTTCCCAGACCATCATTCAAAAGTATCTTTGACCTGTTGCTAACAGTAAGCACAGCATTACCAGTAGCTTTGGCTTTGAACGTAATAGTCCCAACCAGACCAGCTCCTGTAGTAATACCGTTTGGAACAACACCAACATAGCTCGCTGTGCCTTGTGTGTTGTCATATCCTGGTGGTTCAACCCAGACGCCAATAATAGAGGTACCACCAGTAGGATTTACTATGAGAAGTTTCCTTGGATCAAAGTTCAACCTAACCTCTATGCCATTTATACTACGACCTTTTGTGTTAACAAAAATAGGAACCTGAAAAGTTGAACCTTCTACAAAACTACCTGAACGTGGAGAAAAAGAAACCTCTGTATGTGGTACAAGTTTGTTGGCGTCTAAGTTTATTATTTGAGCGTTTACGGCATTGCAGAAAAATAAAAGAGTTAGAAAAATCGGAAGTGATATTTTTATAAAATTACTTTTCATAATAAATCATACAGATTCTATGTCCTCTATTTCTTTATCTATAACTTTTTCCGCAGAATCTAAATCTTTTTCTATACCAGATATTTTTCTCCTTTCAGCTGATCCGAGTTTATCATCTTCTTCTAGATCGTGAATATCCTCTCTTAAAATATCAAAAGACTTATGCGCGACTTTTTCGGCTTCATCTGCTTCACGTTTTATAGCTTTATATATATTTTTATTTTTCCAGAAATGGTTATAGATTCTCCAAATAAGATACAGGATGAGTAAAAGAAGCAAAAGTATCAACAACCATATTTGCCAACCGATATCAGAGAAAATGTTTCCTATTTCTATGATGATAGTGTTCGAAACGGCACTGTTTGTTTTGTCAGACTTTATCATTACTGCCGTTACGGAATACGTCCCCCTTTTCAAAGAGTTTGGAACCAAAAGAGTAAAACCTCCATCACTATCAGCTTGTCCTGTTATAAAAACTTTTACCCCATCAAGCGCGGTGAAAGTAAGTAGAACTCCAGCATTTGGGTAATCAGAAGTTCCTAAAATAGCAGGTGATCCAAACTTTGATCCACGCATAATCTCTGGAGCATTCAATGTTGGCGCTGGCTGTTTCTCCTCAGGTGCTGGCGGGGTCTCTTTAGGAGGAGCTTTTGTAGCTGGGATTATATTGAAAGTTGCACCACCAAAAGAGCCCGTGATGTCTGTTCCTTCTCCATCATTTGCTAAAACTTGTCCGTTTTGAAAAGTTACTACAGCCGTACCAACATTTAAAGCCTTGAGACTTACTGTGACAACAGTACCCGTTCTGTCATAAAATCCTCCCAACGTGACACCCTCAAAACGTACGACCCCAGAACTTTTACCAGATGTTGGCTCTGTCACCCAAAAGTTAAGAATCGAAGAAGATTTTGAGACAGACTGAACAGAAAAAGAACTTGGAGGAAAAAGGATGCTACCAGAAATAGCATTCAAGGGAGAGTCGCTCGTAACCATAGCTCTTACGGTTATAGTCTCGCCAACTTCATATGTACCAGAAGATGGACTTATTGATAAGCTTGCAGCTTTTACAAATACAGGAGAAAATCCCAGAAAAACTAGGAGTAAAACTACAAAAATTGATTTCGCTTTTTTCTTTTGAATATAAGGATACATACAAAAATAATTATACCAAGAATAATAAGCTGTTGATATAGTGGAGAGCTTTTCTGTGGACTAACAATGACAATTCTATCATTGCCCTTTTTATCTACAGCCTTAACATATATTTTTGTCTTCAAAGATTGATCTTTTAACAAATACGGACTTGTCGCATTAGTAAAATCACCCCAAAAACCTTCTCTGACTTCATAATGATCTATACCGGAACCCTTATCTTGCGCCGTAAAGACCAGAAAATAACTACCATTAAAAATATCTGGATCGGAGCCGATTGTGGGTTTAAAATCATCAGGCATTATACTATCAACAACATCAAAATTAGAATGGGGAGTTGCACTACTGGAAACAGATACTTTTAATGGAGACACATTGGCTTTTATTTTTGTGCCAACTCCGTCATTTTTTAGCACTTGTAGATCTTTTATAGTAAAAGTTGAATCTGTTGATCTCTTTGTTTTTAGTAATACAGAAAAAACGAGCCTGTCCTTACTCATCAACCCGCCAGGGGTAATCCCAGAAAAAGATATTTCACCTTCGTTAGATAAATGCGGTCTTTCTACCCAAAAATTAACAAAAGAATTGCCGTCTCTTATCTCTTTTACCTCGAAATCTCCGGTTTGAAATATCAACTTACCATCTATTGCATTTACGGAATCTGATTCTGTATCAATGTAAACAGAAACCAATACATCATTTCCTGTAGATACATCATTTTTATCAGACTTTATTGAAACTTGAGCAGCAAAAATAAACACAGGGAAAATAAAACTAAGGGTAGCAAGGATGAGTGATATTTTTATATTTTTGTTTAACATTTTCATATATTTTACCCTGTCCACAGGGTAGTAGAAGTTGACATTGCTCCGATATTAATCGGAGCGCGCGAAGCGCAATGTCAACTTTCACTACCCTGTCCAATAATAAGCCATGATACTAAAGTCTACCAAATCAACCTTACCATCACCGTTTAAATGTTTTCTTTCTCGGATAATAAACTCTGGACTAAGTTTTTTCTTATACCAAAAAGCGGCAATAGAAAAATCCACTAAGTTACAGCGACCATCCTCGTTCAAGTCACATTTTGTCATCATTTGTGTTTCAGCCACGGCAGCGACATTTTTCTTGCCGACAATAAAACCTACAGTGTTACTAAAAGAACTCAATTCTGTTTTAAAAGATGCTTTTGATTTTGTGGTGTGGTTACCCAACTCTAGTACAGATGTATCAAAATTATCCAAATAAACCCCATTGGAATCACTAGGGACTCTCTCAAAATACTCTTGGGCCGAGTTAACACTTATAATAATATCTGATGAAGGTGAACTCTGACCAAAGATAACAATATTGTCACCTTTTTTAACCTCACTTTTGTCCACGGCTATAGTTGGTGCTATAAAAATCCCACTGATTCTGGTTGTCACACCATCTGTTATATAGATAGGAAAAGTAAAAGGTGCTGAACGTATGCCGTTTTTATCTTCACCATAAACAGCAAAAGTATAGTCTCCAGCAGAAAGGTTGTTTATGGTGGCTGTGAAGTTACTATCTGGACCAGCTATGGTGGTCAACGCGATCTGCCCAT
>JBEBJM010000050.1:0-4468 GCA_040079895.1 Nitrospira sp. | reverse complement strand
CAGTGGGAGCGGAGGCACACTGTCGTACCCGACAGTGTGGTGTAGCGGACACTGTGCCGTGACGGAATTCATTGTCACGTCACCACTTACATTTGTTTGAAATAAGTTAGAGCAAAGGATACAATTACATCACAAATTAATACTACGAAGTTGTGTTTATATATTTATATTTTATTTTGACGAAACCCCGTATGCACGAATGCGATACGGGGTTGTGATTCGTAGTCGCGAGGACTACTTCTTTGGTTGCACAGTACCAACTGGCCGAGTCTTCGCCGGCTTGCCTGCGGAACCAGTGTTGGCGCCTGCCATAAAGAACATCTCCTTTCTTACAGTTTACTGATTTGACGGAAAACAGAAATCTCTTTGTTGAGGGCTTTGCGACCGAAGCCGTTTGCCCACAGCTCGACATCTCTATCATACAGTATAGCAAACTGACTGTTTTGATCCACCTTTCCAATAGTGTAATCTCTCAAGTCTTCTCCAAAGCGAGAAACTCCACTTCGTAGTTCTTCGAGGGTATATGCCACTGAATATGGTGCTCGGTAGTGTGCGTCTGCATCGATGACGAACGTTTCGCTCGTTGCAACTGACTGCGGATAGTACGTGACAGAAACTCCATCGAGGTTGAGCGTGATGGAGCAGTTGGAAACTTCTCCAACTTGCAAGGCTGAGAGAAACTTCTCCTTGCCGACTGCTCGAGCCAACTTCAAAATGTCTTCGGCAACATAGACACGGACAAATACCGGCCGTATTTTGTTGACCGAAACGATCTGAGACCACACTCTCGGGAAATCTCTTGTCTCGACCGAAAGCCAATTAATTTCCGGTCGAGCAGGAGACAATGTGGTGATGTGCCACTCCGTGATTTCTTTCGGAAGACTGGCTTCGGTTTCGGCAATGATGCGTTGATTGAACCGAGTGAGGGTGAAGAGAGAAGTCACGTAGCCTCTGGGCGTAAGAAATCTCTTGGCGTTTGTAATACCCTCAATCGCCACGTTAAAAGCATCATAGTCGTCTCTCTGAAGGTTGTGTCGAGCTCGATCGCCGTCAAGCGAAATGTCGAGCCAGTCAAACTTGAAGCCGGACTGTTCGATTTGTTTCGCGTGATTGAGATATGCTCCGCTATCAATCATTCCGATGCGAGCATCTGGTCGAACTTCTCGAATGGCAGTGAGCCACTCAAGGTGTTCTGGACGAAAGATACGACCTTCGTGAACGACTATCGGATTTGCACCCATCTGAATGACAATGGTTTTCACCGCAGTTATCAGTGAGTTTGAAAGCGACATTTCGTTACTTGATCGCTCCGCTTGAAAGATGCAATGGTGACACTGCAAGTTACAAGCTCGTTCTCCAACTACCGACAAGATAGGCGGACGCTCATCGTGGAGAGAAGCAAACATGCTGTGAATGAACTCGGGGCTTGTGTTACCCAGATGGACCACTGAAAACCAGTAGTCCATTGCTGAACTCTTGATCATTGTTTAGAATCCTTTCCGCTCATATTTAACTATATTATATACAGGAAGTAAATACTCTGCTTTTATAGTCACATCATTCTATTAGCCCAACTTTATTATTCCAGTCTTTTATTCATACTTTCCAAACTGTTCTATTATGGGTACAATGAGGTCACATTTAGATGAAAAAAGAAATCTTATTTGTCATTCTTGCTGTTTCTTTGGGCGTTATATACTATTTTTTTGGTACTCAATATTCATCTCTAAAAAACTATCCACCACGTAACAGTACGATAGTGGCTTTTGGCGATAGTTTGGTAGAGGGTTATGGGTCAACCGCTGGAAATGATTTTGTATCAGTTTTATCAAAAAAGTTAAATAAGCCAATAATAAATCTAGGAATATCTGGAAACTCTACAGAAGACGGTCTTCGGCGTATAAACGAAGTTATATTGAGGAAACCAGGAACAGTTATTGTTTTATTCGGTGGTAACGATTATTTGAGAAATATCCCAAAATCCGAGACTTTTGCGAACTTGAGACAGATAATATCCACACTACAAGCAGATGGGTCAATGGTTGTTTTGCTCGGTATTCAAGGGGGGATATTTCGAGATGATTATAAAACTGATTTCGAAAATCTTTCGAAAGAAACTGGTGCCCTCTATGTGCCAAACGTTCTACTGGGACTTTTTGGTAATTCAAAATATATGTCAGAAGTCGTTCATCCAAACGACCTCGGTTACGCAAAGATCGCAGACAAAGTCTACGACGCTATTAAAGATTATGTTTGGTAAAAAATAAAACCGCTGTTGTAGCGGTTTTATTTTTAATTTAGTTTACTTTTATAGGCTCTCCACCGAGTTTACATCCCAGTTTGTATTGGTATGTATTTGAGCAAGTTACTTCTACGTATACATCGTTTCCGCTTTCACCTCTAGATGGTTTCCATGTCTCCATCCCATCGTTTTTAGTATTTTCAGCGATAGTTCTGATTATGTCGTATTGTGCTGGTGAGTCAGAGACTTTTCGAAGTAAGTTTACATTTACTCCAGCGTCAGAAGGGTATTTGTCTGTTTGCCAAGTTATAGTTTTTGCGTTTGATAGTACAACAGATGCTAGTCCGGAGTTTTTTGATAGGGAAGTTATAGAGACCACTGCGCCAGAGTTGGTGCTCTGTACGACAGGGGATTCTACTGTAGTTTTTCCTCCCAAAAATCCTAGTGAGTAGGAGATGTATCCAACTATAACAACTATGACCGCGATGGCTATGTAAATGTATTTTTTGTTCATTTATTTATTAGATTAAGTTGAATGTATTATATCACAACATTTAAAATAATGCAAGTCAATCATAGAACAAGTCCTTATTTTAATTTATAAAATCCATTAAAACCTTTACATATAGCCATAAAATGATAATATAAAACTATGTTAAAGAGATCTTATAACTCATTTATATTTGCTTGTCGTGGGGTTAAAACTACATGGAAAGAAGAGCATCAGTTTCGTATTGAAATATCAGCTACCGTTTTAGTTTTCTTGGGTTTGTTTTATTTCCATTTCACTTTACTCGAGTCGGCTTTGTGTGTTTTTGCTATTACTTTGGTTTTGTCTGCAGAAATAATAAACACAGCATTGGAGGACTTGTGTAACAAAGTCGAGCCTCATCACGACACCACAATAGGCAAAATAAAAGACACCGCTGGTGCCTTTGTTATGGTGACTGTTATTGGAGCTGTGATCGTTGGACTTTTGGTTTTCTATAACCACTTTTTATCTAAATAAAAAAAGTCGCCGACCCCACAAAACTCGTGAGGCCGGCGAGGCGCCGAGCTACTACCTGTCACCAGGTGGAAGGCGAAGCATTGCGGTGTCGACGGTGCAGTTCGCCAATGCCATCGTTCTCCGCGACAGGTTGGTCGCCGATCTACGACCGCGAGAGAGCTCTGGAGTCTTCCGCGGTTTTGTTGCCCGACGCCGACGAGGAGACGACTCGAAGTTTGGGATCTGCTGGGAGCGATCTTCCACGTTGTGTCCTCCTGCGCAGAATTATACTACACATTATCTCAAATTGTCAAATACAGAAAAAAGATATATTCATATGTTTAACCAAGTAGTTCATCAACCACGCTTTTTACCATGTCTCCGTCAGTTTTTCCCTTGAGTTCTTTCATTAGAGTTCCCATCAGCATTCCAACTTTTGATCTGTCAGTTATTCCTAGTTCTGCCATTTTTGTTTTTGCAATATTTAGAACTTCTTCTCTCGGCATCTGTGCTGGTAGGTATGTTTCTAGCATAGAAAGTTCGGCTTGCTCACTCTCCGCTAGCTCTGGTCTTCCGCCTTTTGTAAACTGATCTATGGAGTCTTTTCTCTGCTTTACTGCACGTCGTATAACATTTAGAACTTCTTCATCAGTTAGTTCGTCTTGGGGAGTTCTTTTTGTGGCAACTAGTTCGTTCATAAACCCAGTTACAAGACCTCGAACAACCCCGAGTTTTACTGCGTCCTTAGCTTTCATTGCTTCCTTTATTTCGTCTTTGATTTGTTGATGTAGTGACATTTTTTTATTTTATTCCTGTAATGCTTTTCAAGAAGTGATTATACCATTTTGAATCATTATTTAAATCTAACGGCTTACCTGCGTTAGCGGATAGTGTTGGGGTGTCTTCTGCGTCCAATATTACACTAAACAATTTGTTATCTTTTATAAAATAGAATTCGTCATGTGTTCCACCGTTTCCTCCAGTTAAAAATAGGTGTACAGTAGACAGACCATTTATTTTATAGCCATCGTTTATTATTTGCATATTATAAATCAGTTTGTATTTTTTTAGCCAATTTAATAAATCTGTTCCAGGAGGTGGATTTCCAAAATCTGTCGAAGGAAAGTCGATTATGGAGCCTTGGTATGAGTTTTCATGTAATACGACAAGGTCTAAATTATGGTTAATATTGTCTGGATTGTTTTGGATAGTAAAATCAGATGGGTATTCAAACTGTC
>JBEBJM010000049.1:0-4560 GCA_040079895.1 Nitrospira sp. | reverse complement strand
GATGTGTATAAGAGACAGCACTTGGTGTACTATGCAGAGCAAACTCTTTTTCTTCTGTTTCACTCCATCCACCTTCTGGACCGATAAAAACTGCTAGATTTTTTGAATTTTCTATCTGCAAAACATCAGCTATGTACTGTCCGTCCATATTTAGAAACATTTTATCTTTCGGTAGTTGACCTTTTTCCAAAAGCTCTCGCAGAGAGACAATCTCGTGAATAACGGGAATATCTGCCCTGCCCGACTGCTCGGACGCCTCAACTGCTATCTTTCGCAAACGATCCATGTTTAGATTTTTCTTTTCACTCCTCTCGCACAAAACAGGTATGACGTGAGAAACCCCGAGTTCAGTTGCTTTTTGAACAACCAACTCAAAGTTATCTTTTTTTATAAGACCGACACATAGCCAAAGGTTCGTTTTTGGTTTATTTTTATTTTTTTTCTTTTCTAAAACCTCAACAGAAGCTCCAGAGTTTCTTAAAGATGTAATAATAGCCAAATATTCCATCCCAGAGCCGTCAAAGAGAATAACCTCACTACCAACGTTGTAACGAAAAACAGACCTCCACTGATGAACAAGCTCCTTGTCGGGAACATCGAAGACGTCGTCTGAAATCGGTGTATTTAGGTAAAACCTATGTATTCGCATTAAAAAACTATACCATATTTCACCCGCACACCAAATCTGGCATCGCTTCGCCGTGTTTTGAAAAACACAATGCCAAAATTGGTGTGCGGATTTACAAAAAGACTCTTTCTGTTATACTTTCGAAATGCTTATTCCAACAGTTATAGAAAAATCACAGTTCGGCGAGAGAGCTTACGACATATTCTCTCGTCTTTTGCGTGACAATATTATTTTCCTAGATGGCCCCATAGACGACCACACAGCCAACTTGATTATTGCTCAAATGCTTTTTTTGCAATCTGAAGATTCAAAAAAAGACATATCTTTCTACATAAACTCCCCTGGAGGATCAGTTACAGCGGGTTTAGCTATTATAGATACCATGAACTATATTAAAAATGACATTTCTACTTTTGCAGTAGGAATAGCTGCATCCATGGGTGCTCATATCCTTGCTTCTGGCGCCAAAGGTAAAAGATTTGCATTACCTAATGCAGAAGTTATGATTCACCAACCTTGGGGGGGTGGAATAGAAGGAAAAGTTTCTGATATTGAAATCACAGCAAAACAAATGCAACGAAATAAGGAAAATTTGGCTAAAATGCTAGCTAAACACACTGGTCAGCCAGTATCCAAAGTTGAAAAAGATATGGATAGAGATTTTTGGATGACAGCAGAAGAAACTAAAAAGTACGGAATAATAGACAAAGTTCTATAAATCCCCCTCCCCTAGACAGATTCATCGATAACATATATAGTGTGGGTATTATTTATTTTAATTAAATAACTGGTTGTTTTTGATTTTTACCGTCGATTTTCTGATTTTTTACCGATTTTGACAGATATTTCTGAAACTCAAACTTAACTTATGATTTTTTCACTATTCAGACCACAGACTTATAGTAAATCTTTCGTTTAAAGAGACAGACTCAACCGTTACCCGAAGAAAACAATGTCATTAAAAATAGTAGCTATGCTTTTGGGCATAGCATCCGTCATATCGCTGGCTCTGGGATACTACCTACGCTTGATCATTTCCCTTGGTAAAAAAGGTTCAATGGAGCTAGATATAAAGCAGATGATGCTTGAAGCTAAAGGTAAAGAAAAGGAAATCATAGATGAAGCTGAAAAAAAAGCAGAAAACATCTTGAGAATTGCTAGGGCGGAGATAAAACAAAAAGAGGACGAAAACAAAAGAACCGAGGAAAGACTTATCAAAAAAGATGAGGTTCTTTTGAATAGACAAACTGATATAGAAAAAGAGGTGGAAGAAGTTAAAAAAAGAATACAGGAAATAAAGAGTATAAGAGAAAACGCTGAAAAGCTTGAGGTGCAGAAAAAAGAGGAGTTACAAAAAATAGCCAGACTCTCACCAGAAGAAGCAAAAGAAGAGATAATAAAAAGTGTAGAGAAGGATTCCGAAGAAGATATTTTGGTGAGAATGAGAAAGCTAGAGATGGGTGGAGCAGAGAAGATAGAAGAAAAAGCTAAAACTATCCTGGCCACAACTATTCAGAGACTATCGAACTCTGTATCATCTGATATGCTAACAACCCACGTTACCATCCCTAGTGACGACCTAAAAGGTAAAATCATAGGAAAAGAAGGCCGAAACATAAAAGCTTTTGAAAGATGCACAGGAGTCGAAGTTATTGTTGATGACACACCAGGGTCTATCACTATCTCCTCTTTTGATCCTGTAAGACGACAAGTGGCAAAAACTGCTCTAGAAAAACTGATAGCAGACGGTAGAATACAACCAGCAAAAATAGAAGAGATGGTAAAGTCTGCAGAAGACGACATAAACAAAATAATAAAAGAAGAAGGAGAAAAAGCTATATACGAGACTGGAGTTTTGGGTCTAGATCCAAGAGTTGTGTCTATACTAGGAAGACTGCATTTCCGAACAAGTTATGGACAGAACGTTCTAGCTCACTCTATAGAGATGACACATATTGCGGGAATGCTTGCAGAAGAAATCGGCGCTAATGTAAACGTAGCAAAAGCTGGAGCGCTAGTTCACGATATAGGAAAAGCTCTCGATCACGAAGTAGTTGGTACACACGTAGAAATAGGACGACGAATACTACAAAAGTTCGGCACTGATGAAAATATCATAAAAGCTATGCAAGCTCATCATGAAGAATACCCATATGAGACCTTGGAATCTATGATTGTTCAGTCAGCAGACGCCATATCAGGAGGACGCCCAGGAGCCAGAAGAGACAGTGTTGAGAACTATCTAAAGAGACTGAAAGACCTAGAAGCAATATCAAACTCTTTCAAAGGGGTAGAAAAATCATACGCACTTCAAGCTGGACGAGAAATCAGGATTTTTGTTACTCCTAGTGAAGTAACAGACCTTGAAGCGACAAAGATGGCACGCGATATCGCTCTACGCATAGAATCAGAACTAAAATACCCAGGAGAAATAAAAGTTGCTGTGATAAGAGAGAGTCGAACGATAGAGTTTGCTAGATAAAGTATATTAAAAACATTTTTTCTAAAACCCGCATAAAGTTTTGGTAAACTTTTGCTTTGCTCGGAAATCAAGAAAACAATTGTCCTCACTCCAGAGCCCTCTCGCAAAACTCGCCAGGATTACCTGTGCTCAGACAATGCTTCGGGCTACTTCTCGTTCGTCGTTGTTTTCTAATTTCCTGTGCAATGTTTTAGAAAAAATGTTTTTCATACAATTAGTAGTGGCCATTGTCAACCTGTTGCACTGAAAAAGCCTTGTAGTATAATGCCGTTATAGTAGATAAAGTTAAATTATTCGAATAAGTTAACTAATAACCATGAACAAGGCATCAATAGTGGACGCAGTGCACGGAAAACTGAACGGCACCAAAGTTCAAGCAGAGGAAGTGGTTGATCTAGTAATAGACTCAATCGTTGGAACTCTGAAAAAAGGTGGCGAAGTCTCTATTGCAGGACTAGGAATCTTCTCAACAAAGACCCGAGCTGCAAGACAGGCACGAAACCCTAGAACAGGCGAAACTATATCTGTTCCAGCAATGAAAGTTCCAAAGTTTAGAGCAGCTAAAGCTTTGAAAGAAGCAGTGAAGTAACTCGAGATTATGGACTTTATCAAAAAGCACCCGAGAGGGTGCTTTTTGATTTGGTGCGGGATAGGAGAATCGAACTCCTGTATGCACATTGGAAGTGTGCCATTCTACCACTAAACTAATCCCGCGATACCGACCATTCTAGCATAAAACTCTATTAATCCAAGCCATTATTAAGCGATGTAGGTAAACGCCATATTTTTCATCACCAAACCCTTTGATACCAAGATGAGCTGTACCAAAAGGTAATTTGGACTTATTATTGAACTTTTTATCAATCCTTTTATCTATTGTTGATTTGAAGAATTGATTTTCTGGAACCCCTGTATGTTTTGACCAATATTTTACAGACTCCTTTTCATTATTATCCGGATATAAATGAAGTCTGATCTTGAATTGGTTATTTTTAACTCCAAAAGAAACCTCCAGCCATTCCATTGTGAGCTTTATTATTTTTGGATCTGAATTGCTTATTCTAGTTATACCAGCTGTCTTGCTCCCCTCACCAATATAAACACCGAGACCCAACATCATTATGTCTCTCTTCGAAAGACTTTTTATATCTTTCTCTGCTTGTAATTTTGCCCTCTCTAAACTTTTCACCCTAATTTGGTGTTTATATTTTCCAGAAGCCACCCTAGCATTCCCTATTGTTTCAATTGTGTATTTATTTGGAGTAAAAGGAATATCCTGCAACCAATCACTTAAAGTACTCTTAGCTACTTTAGTTTGTTTAATAATATGACTATAAGAATAGCCTTTCGTACGCAAATCGATTGCTTTTTGTTTTATTTTTGGGTAATACATAAATTGAACTGTTAATTGTGTACTACACTGTAGTATATCAAGTATACAATATTATAT
>JBEBJM010000048.1:0-4622 GCA_040079895.1 Nitrospira sp. | reverse complement strand
ATATCTGTAATGAGAGTTAGTATATAGGAAGCCTTCCCTAGTGTCAAATGCTATTTAGACCTTATAACTGGGGACAAAATGGGGATAAAAAGCCTCTCACTATCAGCTCTTTTAGACCACCATAAAGGTCTAATAATTCGAGGTACTGCTGGAATCAAAAAACTCCCTCTCGGGAGTCTTTTGAAAACTTTCAAATTTATAAGTTTTATCGATGAGAAGAGATTTTCTCCTGAACTTTCTCAATAGTCTTTGCTGCTGCGTTCTGTCCCCCTAGTCCAAATGAAAGACCAAGAGCTAGAGAAACTGCAACTACAAATCCTGTGAATAGAGTCTGGATAAATGGTCCAGCGATACCCATCTGGTTAAATGCAACCAAGATAGAGAAAACCCAAACTGCCCACTTTGAAACAGTTCCTAGAAAGTTTGCCGATGACAAACTAGCTGTTCTAGCTGAAGCTGTGACGATTCGTGACACAACATCGCCAACGACCCCTCCAACAAGAAGGATAAGTACAGCGATAATAAGTTGTGGTAGATAACCGATAACAACTTGTTGTAGAAATGCTGTTACTTGTGTTAGACCAAGCACCTCAAAACTTGCGATCAAGAAAACTACAATAATAAAGTACTTGATAAGACCTCCGACAAAATTACCAGAGTTAAGGTTTAACCCAGATTTTTTAACTAGCTCGTCAAAGCCAGCTTTTCGTAGAGCCTCATCAAACTTAATCATTTTCATAAAATGAGCGATGCCTCTTGCGACTACAACCCCAAAGCCCCAACCTATTAGCAAAATAACTAAAGCCATTATTAGATTAGGAATAAACAAAACAACTCCAGTCCAAAGACTTTGGAAAGAATTATTTAAAACTGCAGCCCATGTATTATAAAACATATAAACAATATTAAATGAGTAATACCTATATTATAACATAGGCATATTTAGATTTTCCACCCCAGTAAAAAACCTGTGCATAAGAAAACAGTTCAAAAAATGAGGCTTTTATAGGCTTCCAAGTCGGTTTAATACCTTTTTATGAGGAAAATCTAGTATGTCTCTAGTGAGCTTATCGAACATACTTATACGATATTTAAAGTCCTCTGTCGTAAAATACGCATACCTCAACTCCTTACCTATTTCAGCCTCCAAAGTTTTTATAGTATTCTCCAGAGTCGATTTTTTTACATTATCCCCAACAACTAGAAGATCCACTCTGCTTTCTGGCTCTTGTATAAAAAGCCCTGCAACGACAATGAGTTTTACAGAACCTATCCTTGTTATCTTTTTTATTATCTCTTTTGAGTTTAGTGGTTCTATGTTTATAAGAAAGTTCTGAAGTTGTGTCAGATAGGAAAAGTTAGTATCCAAAGCAAAACCGTGACCATTTGAACCTTTTTTGTTTAGAGCTCGGCGTTTAACTAAACCTATCTTTTCAAAAGTACCAATCTCACGCCTAACACTAGCTGTACTAGTTTTTGCTCTTGTTGCAACGTCGTTTACACTAAAAACATACTCTGGATTAAACAAGAAAAGTCTCATTATCTTTACCTTATCTTCTGAACCAAATAATTTTCCTAAAGTTTCCATCCTGTAGTGAAAAATGACATCGCTCTATGAGCGGAATGTAATTTCAAAATTATTTTTTAATAATGTCGACTTTGTCATGTTTATCACTTTATGGATTTATCCAATGTCATTTTCTACTACGGGATCCATAGGGCTGATTATATCAACTTTGTGTATAAAAGCGATAATTGACTTTTTTTGTAGTTATTACAAAAAATCAGACATTTCTGTCTGATTTTTTGAAAAAACTTATGTTTTTTATTGTTTTAGAGAATTGAAGTGTAACCTTGTCACAGATAATCTTGTTTTCGTCAAAACAAGATTTCCGCGACCCCGCCTCGGCTGCGATTGCTACTGCAATCGGCTTCGCGCCTGCGGCTCTAAAGTAACCTGAAATAATTTAATAATTATTTCAGTGTTACTTTAGCCCCAGCGTCCTCTAGTTGCTTCTTCAAAGCTTCTGCGTCTTCTTTCTTCATTCCCTCTTTTAGTTTAGAAGGAGCTGCATCTACTAGATCTTTTGCTTCTTTCAAGCCAAGTCCTAGAGCCTCTTTAACAACTTTGATAACTGCAATCTTTGTTGCACCACCATCTGTAAGCTCAACTGTCTTTGTTGAACTCTCTTCTGCTCCAGCTCCTGCTCCACCTGCTGGTGCTGCTACTGCAACTGCTGCTGCTGAAACACCAAACTTCTCTTCTAGGTGTTTAACTAGCTCGTGTAAATCCAAAACTGACATCTTTTCGATTGACTCAACAATTGTCTTAAACTTTGCTGGAGTCTCTACTATTTTTACTTCTGATTCCATTTTTTTTGAATTATGAATATTGAATATTGAGTTATGAATAAATGCATTTGAACTAGCCATTATTCTTTATTCAATATTCGTTATTCTTTATTTAATAATTATGCTTTTAATTTTGCAATCTCACTTAAACCAACAACCAACCTCTGAACTGGAGAATTGATAAGATTGACGAACTGAGCTTGTAGAGTTTTGATTCCAGGAATCTGAGAAATGACGAGCATCTCTTCTTTATTCATGAACTTACCCTCAAAAACTCCTCCGACAATTTGTATTTTCTTATCAAGTTTCTTTTGGAACTCGTAAACTTCTCTAGCCCCCTCGATAGGATCAGTACCGTAAACGATACCTAGCTCTCCTGGTAGTTCTGGTAGAACTCCAGCAATACCACCTTCGTTTAGAGCTTTTTTAGTTAGAGTCTTTTTTGCTATTGTGTAGCCAACCCCCTTTCCTCTCAAAGCTTTTCTGATAGCTGATGATTCAGTTACAGGTAAAGCGTGAAAGTTAATGAACACAATCGAAGCTGAATCTTTTACGATTTTCTGGAGTTTTGAAAGGATTTCACCTTTCTTCTCCTTACTTATTGCCATATTATTTATTGTGTTTTGCTAATAAAAAAACGACCTCAAGGTCGGAGATGTATGAAAAAACTTACGTCTTTTCTTTGTCTCGGGCGGACTTATGGATGCCACCTGTCTTTGACCTTATGACACTACTTTATACGAAAATCAACTTTTGTCAACCAGACTAATCCTCGACAAAAAAGTGCCGAACGAAGTAAAAACTTTTTGTTGGCCAAGACAATACAGTAGTAACAAGATTTGTTTTTTTGGTGGCTTCAAAAACAACAGATGTATTATCTGTATTTTGACTCATATCAACACCAGATGAAGCTGGCTCGGTGTTACTTACTTTAGGAATTACTACCTCTGTTTTATAACTTGTTGTAGGAGGATTTATCTTTGATATCTCTTTCTTAATTTCATCTATTTTTATTTGAATATCAGATAAGTCATCATGTGTTTTCGTTGGGGTTATAGTAGAAGTTTTACCGAATTGTTTTCCGCTTACACTCAAAAGCTCGACGTCTCCACCAACCCGAGTGACCTCATCTGCAAACACTACCTTTTTACCCGCAGATATCAGGGTATCTTTTGGAAAAACGAAAGTCTTTGTATCACCCTTTAAACTCCAACCTTCTAGGTTTACTTCTGTCTTTGATTTGTTTTCTATCTCTACCCCACCCACTACTCTTTTTATAGAAAAATCCGGCGATATCACTTTTACTAACAGACGACTAACCGCTTGATTATCAGAAGATTTTGCGTTTACCACAACAGAATACTCTCCAGAAAAAACATATGCATGACTGACCAAACTCCCCTGACCCGTTGTGCCATCACCAAATGACCATTCGTAATATACAGTATCTTTGTTTATATTTTGTAACTTTGTTGGTACAACCTGAAAAGAGATGTTATTCCCAACAACAGTCAGTCTGTCTCTACCAGCTGAAATCTCAAAATCTATTTTACTTTCTGTATTACTTAAAGGGGCGGGGCTAGAATGAGCGGAGGTGTTGTCGTTTGAAACATCTACTGTAGAAGAAGTGGTGGTTGTTTTATTATCATCTGTGCTAGTTGGTATATTTTCTGTGGTACCGACGACTATATTCTGACTTGCTGTAAACGTCTTTGACCCAGACCTGCTCGTAGCTTTGACTGTTATAGTATGAGTTCCAGAGTTTGAGTCTTTGTATAGAAAGTTTTTATTTGCCGTATTTTTAGACATTGTCGTAGAGACTGGGTTACCAGATGTAGACAAAAACTGCCCAGTTTGAGAAGTTGAAGTAAAAACAACATCGTATGTCTCTGTAATGTCTTCTGAAGAACCGGATGAATTTTGTGATTGGACCGTTATAGTGTCAGATAGTTTATCTACAGCTATGTTTTGTGGATCAGTTGTAAATACAAACTGACTAACATCAGCGTAGGCTACGTTTGTAAAAAATAGAGTTGCTGTTACAAAAAATATAATTTTTTTCATAAAAATAACCGACGGAAATCGGTTTATTTTAACCCCACGTTAGCATCTATTACATTTGCGGTATTTGTATCGGACGGAGCCACCACCAGCTTCTCATCATATATTCTGGTGGCTATTATAATAATCAAACTAACAGCAACGATAGTGACAAAACCCATAAAAAACTTGAAAAAATCCCTATCGAAGTATTGTGCCATAAAGAGATT
>JBEBJM010000047.1:0-4762 GCA_040079895.1 Nitrospira sp. | reverse complement strand
TTGGCCGGCCACCTGTTGAGGTGGCCCTTCTTTTTGCTCAAAATTTATTTTTAAGATACTATTTACAGATGCGACAATCACAACTTTTTACAAAAACAAGAAAAGAGGCTCCAGCAGACGAGACATCAAAAAATGCACAACTTTTAATACGGGCAGGTTTTGTTCATAAGGAGTTAGCTGGAGTTTATGCGTTTTTACCACTTGGTAAAAGAGTTTTAAATAATATTTCAGAGGTTATCAGAGAAGAGATGAATGCAATCGGTGGTCAAGAGGTTTCAATGACAACACTTCAACCAAAAGATATTTTTGAAAAAACTGATAGATGGGATGATAAAAAAGTTGATAACTGGTTCAAAACAAAACTTGTAAATGGAACAGAGCTTGGTATGGGTCTAACTCACGAAGAACCTATTGTTGATGCGATTTCTGACTACATAAGTTCATATAAAGATTTACCTATTTACGTTTACCAGATCCAAACAAAGTTTAGAAATGAACTACGAGCAAAAAGTGGCCTACTTCGTGGAAGAGAATTTCTTATGAAAGACATGTATTCTTTTGCTCGAACACAAGAAGAACACGAAGAACTTTATGAAAAAGCCGCTAAAGCATACGAAAGAGTTTACGAGAGACTTGGTTTGGGAGGTATCACTTTTAGAACAATAGCTGACGGTGGTATTTTTACAAAAAGATTTAGTGATGAGTTCCAAACCATTTGTGATTTTGGTGAAGATACAATATATCTTGATGAGACTAAAAAGTTAGCAGTAAACAAAGAAGTTTATACGGATGAAAATTTAGCAAAAGTTGGTTTGAAAAAAGAAGATTTGGTGGAAAAGAGGGCTGTCGAAGTTGGAAATATATTTCCGCTCGAATCAAAATATACAGATGCGCTTGAGGTATTTTACAACGATGAAAACGGAAACAAGCAAAGTATAATAGCCGGATGTTATGGTATAGGAGTTAGTCGACTAATGGGTACTATTGCTGAAATTCTTGCGGATGACAAAGGTCTTGTCTGGCCAAAAGAAGTTGCGCCTTTCCAAGTTCACTTAGTAAGACTTGGTGTGAATGATGCAACAGTTTCTTTCGCTGATGATTTATATACTAGTCTACGAAAGAGTGGGGTGGATGTTCTATATGACGACCGAGACCTAAGGCCGGGAGAGAAATTCGCTGACTCTGACCTCATTGGTATTCCAGTTCGGTTTGTGGTGTCAGACAAAACAGTTGCAGAGAATAAGGTAGAGGTTAAATATAGAACTTCTCCTGATTCCGAGCTAATGTCAGTTGAGGAAGCTTTGAAAGTTTTGTAGAAATTTCTTTGAAATGAAATCTCGTTGACTCAAATCTCGAGAAAAGTCTTTCGCAGGAAATTAGAAAATAACAATTGTATTCAATTGATTATTTTCTTGATTGACGAGAAGTTCGCTAGCCGACCACGGCTAGATAGATTGCTTTTTGAGGGATTTGAGGAGAAAGAGATTTCATATGTTACTATACCTAAAATGATTAAAAACCTAGAACAATTAAAAAGATATTTTTCCAATGATATTGGTATAGATTTGGGAACAGCAAATACTTTGGTTTATTTGCATGGTAAAGGCATCATAATTAACGAACCTTCTGTTGTGGCAGTAAATCAAAAAACAGGTCGCGTAGTGGCTGTTGGTAAAGACGCAAAACAGATGTTGGGTCGAACTCCTGGACACATCGTGGCCATACGACCTTTAGTTGATGGAGTCATTTCTGATTTTGAAGTGACAGAAGAGATGATAACTTATCTCATAAACAAAGCTCAAAAAAATAATAAGAAACTTTTAGGTCCACGTGTTGTTGTTGGTGTTCCTTCAGGAATAACAAACGTCGAAACTCGCGCTGTTCGTGATGCTACTAAAAACGCCGGAGCGGGAGAGGTCTACATAGTCGAGGAACCTATGGCCGCAGCTATTGGTATCAGAATGCCTATTATGGAAGCTGGTGGAAATATGATAATCGACATAGGTGGCGGTACTTCTGATATTGCCGTTATCTCTCTCGGTGGTGTTGTTCGTTCGAAAAACTTACGCATCGCGGGGGATAAACTAAACAACGATATTATTTCTTATGTACGTTCAGAGTTTAAAATATTGATCGGGGAGAAGACTGCTGAAAACATAAAAATATCTATCGGGGCAATACTCCCAGGAGAGACACCGCTCGAAGCTTCTATAAAAGGTCGTGATCTGATTTCTGGTTTGCCTCGCGAAGTTATTATTACTGATTCTGATATTCGAGAAGCTATTTCTCAATCAATCCATACGCTGGTTGAGTCAGTAAAAGAGGTTCTAGAAACTACACCACCAGAGTTACTTTCAGATATTATGCAGAGAGGTATATATCTCGCTGGTGGTGGTGCTTTGATAAAAGGCTTAGCAGAGTTGATAAATGAATATACAAAAATACCTGTGCATATTACTCCAGATCCGTTAACTGCAGTTTGTCGTGGTACTGGTATAATACTAGATAACATTGATCTTTACAGAGATGTTTTAATCGCAAATGAAGATGAACTACCCCCTAAGAAGTAAACCAAAACACGAAAACAGATTTAAAACTATTGTTGTTATTAGTTTGTTTTTATTCTTTTCTGTTTTATCTTATTTTTTCCCAAACGCTTTAAGAACCACGTCGCATTATTTTGCTAGATCTTTGTGGTATGTTAGTGATACGGTTACAAAACCATTTAAATCCATTGGATATTTTTTTACAACAAAAAATGCACTAGTCGAAAGAGATTTGTTCTTGGAAGATCAGTTATCTGATTTGAAACTGAAACTAGCCGACTATGATCTTGTCACTTCTGAAAACCAAGACCTTCGAAATCAGTTGGGTAGGAACAGTGTAGACACAAGAATACTTTCTAGGGTTTTATCAAAACCACCACGTTCTCCTTATGACACGTTGGTTATAGATGTGGGGTCTTCTCAAGGGGTTACTTTGGGTAACAAAGTTTATCTGTCTGGAAATGTAATAGTAGGTCTGGTGACATCGGTTACACCAAGAACTTCTTTGGTTAGACTTTTCTCCGCTGGTGACCAAAAACAGGAATCAGTACTCTCTAGAACAGGGGCTTCTTTTGAACTCCAGGGCAAGGGCGGTGCGAACTTTACTGTTGAAGTACCAAAAGATACAGACGTCGTTGTTGGTGATGTTTTAACATATCCAGGTATCTCAACCGGGGTTATTGGGAGCGTTTATAGTATAGATACAAACTCCCAGAGTTCGTTCAAGACTGTTTATCTACGTATTCCAATAAACGTCTTTTCTGCGAAATGGGTTTATATAGAAAAATAACCTTGGTGTTTAACCTTGTGTTATAATGCCGTTATGAAAAAACCGTACGTACGTTTTTTACTTTTTATCTTGATGTTTGTTTTGGTTGTTATTTTGCCTTGGTGGGTTTCTGTGCCCATACTTTTCGGTCTAACTATTTACTATAACTTTTATCTAGAAGTTATTTTTTTCGGTTTTCTTTTTGATCTGCTCTATTCTGTAAAATACACATTTCCATCTATTGGGTTGTCTATAGCTATGGTATTTTTGCTCATTATGATTTTTATAAAAACTCAAATCAGAACATAATGTTACACCAACTAAAAAAGATTTTCAGAGGGAAAAGAAGAAGTCGGAATATGATAGATCCAGATGAGATTTTTCTTGATTCAAAAAATCTCCCAGATTTTGACAACCATCAGTTCGAAGGTCGCATAGAGAAACCTATATCAAAAAGCGTTTTAAATATAATCATTTTTTTTATACTATCTGTCGGTTCAGTTTTTTTATATAAAGTCTGGAGTTTACAGGTTGTAGATGGTGAGAGTTTTAGAAAAAGAAGTGACAATAACAGTTTACATAGTATATCTATCTATGCAGATAGGGGGATTATAAACGACCGCAATGGTGTACCTATAGTTTGGAATACTATAAACCCAGACTCATCGGATTTTTCTCTGCGCGTTTACGCCACATCAACAGGACTTTCTACTATTTTGGGTTACGTAAAATATCCAACCAAGGATTCTAGCGGATATTATTATCAAAATAAGTTTGATCCAAAAGATGGTTTGGAAAAAATATATGACAGTGTTTTGTCTGGTAAAAACGGTACTAGGGTTACAGAAACTGACGCAAAAGGCAATGTAGTTTCAGAAAGTGTGGTACAACAACCAGTCGATGGAGCGAACTTGGATTTATCGATTGACCTCAAACTTCAAAAACAGCTCAACAAATCTCTTCTTGATATTGCTGATCGTGCAGGATACAAAGGTGGTGCGGGGATTATTATGGATGTTCACACGGGGGAAATACTGGCTAGTAGTAACTTTCCAGAGTATGACTCGCAAATAATGACAGATGGTTCAGATAACAAAAAAATAAATAACTGGATTAATTCAAAGAACTATCCTTTCCTAAACCGTTCAATACTGGGACTTTATACTCCTGGATCTATTATGAAACTGTTTGTAGCTATGGGTGTTTTGGAAGAGGGTGTTATATCTCCAAACAAGCAGATATATAGCTCTGGATCTATCACTGTGCCGAACCCTTTTGTCCCAGACAAACCATCTGTTTTTATGGACTGGAAGGCTCATGGCTATGTCGATATGCGACGTGCTATTGCTGTCTCATCAAACGTTTATTTCTATGAAGTTGCTGGTGGTTTTGAGGGGCAAAAAGGAATTGGAATAAATAACATAGAAAAATATGTAAAACTTTTTGG
>JBEBJM010000046.1:0-4864 GCA_040079895.1 Nitrospira sp. | reverse complement strand
AGTTTTTTGCTACATATTATAATGAAAATTTTCCTTAAAGATCATAAGGTTTACTTTTATACACTCTTCTTTTTATTGTTTTTATTATTATTTTTTATTTTATTACCAAAAGTTTTAAGTAATCATTACGTAAAAAATCCAAATATAGTAAAAGAGGAAGAACTAGCTAGTCCTATAAATACCGAACCAGTTTTTGTCCCGTCTTATGTTTCCACCCCAGAACCCTTAAAGGGTATATATATGACTAGTTGGACAGCATCTGACAAGAGGTTGCGTGGTAATCTAGAAAAAATCATAGAAGATACTGAACTCAACTCGTTAGTGATAGATATAAAAGATTACACAGGAAAAATTATTTTTCCTGTGAGTTCAGAAAAATTAAAAAGTTATGGTTCTGAAGAAGTTAGAGTAAAAGATCTGCAAGACTTTATAGAGGAGCTTCATAAGAAAGATATATATGTCATAGGTAGAGTGGCTGTATTTCAGGATGCTTATTTTGTAAAACATCGACCTGATTTGGCTGTAAAAAATAAAACAGGCGATAAAGTATGGAAAGATAGAAAAGGTATTTCTTGGATTGATGCTGGTTCACAAGAGTATTGGGATTATATTATTTTATTAGCAAAAGAGAGTCATAAATTAGGCTTTGACGAGATCAATTTTGATTATATTCGTTTTCCGTCTGACGGAGATATGAAAGATATATCGTATCCTTTTAGTAGTACAACTCCAAAAGCTCTTGTTCTAAAAGATTTTTTCAAATATCTTCACAAGAATCTATATGATTCAAATATGAAAACATCGGCTGATCTTTTTGGTATGGTTACTACAGCACAGGATGATATGGGCATAGGACAGTTACTAGAAAATGCTCTACCTTATTTTGATTATATTTCTCCTATGGTTTATCCTTCTCATTATCCGGCAACCTTTGAGGGTTTTAAAGAGCCGGAAGCTCATCCATATGAGGTTGTACGTTTCGCTATGCAGTCTGCTGTGAACAGAGCAAATAATGCTAGTACAAGCCCATCTAAACTTCGACCTTGGCTTCAGGATTTTGGGCTTAGGGTTGACTATGGAGCAAATGAAGTGAGAGCTCAAATAAAAGCAACAAACGATGTTGGTCTGAGTTCTTGGTTGCTTTGGTCTGCATCAAATAAATATACTAAGGGAGCACTAGACCAATAAAGTTTTTAAATATACAATTAATATAGTTTCTAATAAAAATCTAAAATGTACAAAGATAAAAATAAAGGTTTTACTCTTATAGAGCTTCTGGTCGTCATCGCGATTATCGGAATACTTTCTTCTGTTGTTTTAGCTTCTCTTACAACAGCTAGAGGTAAGGCTTCAAACGCTTCCATAAAAGCCGACTTAAAAGGCGCACGTAACCAAATAGAGGTTTTTTATGATAACAACAGTACTTATGCAAATGTTTGTGCTGATGCGGGTCTAATATCCACTTTGGATAGTACGGCGGTAGCTGGTGGTGCGCCGATAGGTGGAGGCGCTGGTAGTTGGGAATGTGTCAGCGATCCAGTGTCTTGGGCGGTGCAATCTCCTTTAAAAGTTGCTGATTCTAACGGGGATACATATTGGTGTATAGATAACACTGGGACATCAAAAGGTGAGGCGGCTATTTTAAACGGAGCTCTTTCTTGTTTATAAAAAACTAAATAAAGATTATCTATAGATAACATAAATCACTGTTAAAAAAACAGTGATTTATGTTATAATAGTGTGAAATATGGATCCTAATAATATTACTTTTTTTGGTGAAACAGACGCTCGAAACAAAAAAATAAAGTTTGGCATAAAAGCCAAAGACAGGTTAAAACACGTCTATGTAATAGGTAAAACGGGAATGGGTAAATCAACCCTTCTTGAGAATATGGCTATTCAGGATATACAGAGTGGTAACGGTATGGCTCTTATTGATCCTCATGGTGGAACCGCAGAAAAACTTTTGGAGTATATTCCAGAAAATAGAATACAAGACGTTTTATATTTTGCTCCGTTTGATATGGAGTATCCAATATCTTTTAATGTGATGGAAGATATTGGTGTAGACAAAAGACATTTGGTTGTGAACGGTCTTATGTCTACTTTTGAAAAAATATGGGTGGACGCATGGTCAGCGAGGATGGCATATATTTTGAACAACACTCTACTAGCTCTTTTGGAATATCCAGGAGCTACTCTTCTTGGTGTTAACAGGATGCTTTCTGATAAAGAATACAGAAAGAAAGTTGTCGATAATATAAAAGACACATCTGTCAGGGCGTTTTGGGTTGAGGAGTTTGGTAAATGGACTGAAAAGTTTATTGCTGAAGCCATACCAGCTATTCAAAACAAGGTTGGACAGTTTACATCTAACCCATTGGTTAGAAATCTCTTGGGCCAGCCACAGTCGTCTTTCAATATTAGAAAAATGATGGATGAGAAAAAAATCCTAATAGTGAACCTTTCAAAAGGACGTGTTGGTGAGGGTAACGCCAACCTTATCGGTTCTATGCTTATCACAAAAATCTATCTTGCCGCCATGTCTCGTGCTGATTCAAACGAGAGAGATTTGGCTAAACTTCCTAATTTCTATTTGTACGTGGACGAGTTTCAGTCTTTTGCAAACAAATCTTTTGCGGATATTTTATCTGAAGCTAGAAAGTATAAACTGAACCTTACTATCGCACACCAATACATAGAGCAGATGGAGGAGGAGGTTAGAAACGCTGTTTTCGGAAACGTGGGTACTATGATAACTTTTCGGGTTGGAGCTTTTGATGCAGAAACTTTAGAAAAAGAATTCGCTCCAACTTTTATGGCGGCAGATTTGGTTAACTTGGGTTTTGCTCAAATATATTTAAAACTTATGATAGATGGTGTTTCTAGTCAGCCTTTTTCTGCTACGACTTTGGGTCCAATATCGAAACCAGAGATTAGTTTCAAAGATGAAGTTATAGAGGCTTCTAGGAAACAGTTTGCAAAACCTAGAGCGGAGGTGGAGAAAAATATAGTTGATTGGCATGGTGTGGGGTTGTCTGGAGATAACAAATCTAATTCAGCACCACAAAATGTAAATCATCAACACAGTAGAACAAACGATAGATATCAGGATTCTAAAAATAATACACAAAATAATAACTCATCACATAACCATTCACGATCTGGAGATCACGAGAGAAAGAGTTTTGATAATACGGCTAGGGAACAGACTCCTGTTTTGAAAAATAATGGCAATGTAAATACAAATAATAACGAGCAGACAAAAACAGCCTTTCAAAAAATAGCCGAAGAGTTGAAGGAGAAAAATAACAGACCAGAACAGGTTGTAAAAGTTGAACCAATATCTTTAACAGTTTTACATAAAGAGAAAGATAAGAAAAATCCGACAAAAGAGAATATGTCTAGTCTGAAAGATGCTCTGGCTAGTGTTATAGCTACAACAAAAACAGATTCCACAGAAAAAATAAAAAAAGAAGAATCCAAACATATTTTAAAAGACGACTCTGATGTAAAAATATCAAACGTAAAAGCAACTTTAGTTAAAGAAAAAGAATCTTCTCAAAAAAGTGAAGTACCAGAAGAGGTTTTGCGAAAACTTCTTAGTATGGAAGATGGTGAATAATATCCAACACGAATGAACACGAGTAATGCTAAAAAAAGGATTTTGATTTTTTCTACAGCTTATTATCCTTTTGTGGCTGGAGCTGAAGTTTCGATAAAAGAGATAACAGATAGGCTATCTTCTGATTTTGATTTCGATTTGATTACAGCTAGGTTACAGAGCAACCTCCCAGATAAAGAAAGAATCGGTCAAGTTAATGTCTATAGGGTTGGTGTAGGAATACCTACTTTTGATAAATTAATCCTACCGTTTTTAGGTGCTATTTTAGTCTGGAGGTTACAGAGAAGAAATAATTATTTTTGTATGTGGGGTGTGATGGCTACTTTTGCAAGTGGGGCTGGATACGTATCAAATCTTTTTAGGAGGTTTTTGGGTAAAAAGAAAATACCTATGGTTTTATCTTTGCAAGAGGGGGATTCCGAGAGTCATTTAAAATATAGATGGGGAGGGCTTATTGGTCTTTCGTGGAAACTGGCTTTGGCGAACACAGATATTTTGACAGCTTTGAGTAATTTTCTTTTAGATAGAGCAAAGAAAAATGGTTTCAAAGGTCAAATGTTTTTGGTTCCAAACGGGGTTGATTTAGATCTTTTTACTAAAGAAATAGATATTTCTACTCGGGAGGATTTTAAAAATAAATTAGGCAAAAAATCAGGTGATGTGTATTTGGTTACCTCTAGTCGTCTGATGTATAAAAACGCGGTCGATGATATTATCTCTGCTTTAGTTAATTTACCAAAAAACGTGAGCCTAATCGTTTTAGGTAAGGGCGATCTTGGTCCATCCCTACAAAGACAAGCAGACAGTCTCGGGGTAGCGGATAGGGTAAAGTTTTTGGGTTTTATACCGCACGCTGATTTGCCTAAATATTTATCCGTGTGTGATATTTTTATTAGACCGTCTAGATCAGAAGGTTTTGGTAATTCTTTTATAGAAGCTATGGCGTTAAAAATACCTGTTATAGCCACACCTGTTGGAGGTATTCCTGACTTTTTGGACGACAAAGAAACAGGCGTTTTTTGTTCACCAGATAATCCTCAAAGTATTGTTCTGGCTGTAAACACTATATTAAATAATGATGATATAAGAGATAGAATAATCAAAAAAGCCTTTGATCGTGTAGTAGAAAGATACGGTTGGGAAGATATATCGATGAAAATGAGAGAAGTCTTTCATAAGTTAGAGAAATAGACTAGAATGAAAAATCTATGAAAATACTAATATCTACAGGTATATATC
>JBEBJM010000045.1:0-4888 GCA_040079895.1 Nitrospira sp. | reverse complement strand
GTTCGAATCTGTCTCGTAATCGCCATCACATTGGCGCTTGGTCTTTCGGAAGCCACTAGCCAAGAAAGGTGTTGCTATGAGAAACCTCAACCCGAGATCTCTATCAAGAGCATCACGGCGAAGTCAAGAATTGTATTCGTGGGGACTCTGGTTGATGCTGAACCTCTGAAATTCAAGTCGACAAGCCGTAAAAGTTATAGGCTTGTCACGACTAGCCGGATCAAGTTCAGTGTCGAATCCTTCCTGAAGGGTCAAAAGATCGACACTATCGAGGCTAAGGGCAACAACCTTGCTTTGCTTTATGACGAGAAGAAGTTCCTCGTGTTTCTTTATGAAGAAAAGGATGGTTTCTGGTTCGATTCTCCATACGGTGTCCTTCCCATAATCAACGTTATTAGTCCTAACTATCACTGGGAAATTGGTGTTCATGGTGGGAAGAGGCTACCTGGAGAATACGAGCCATACGTTTTTCGGGGCGACGCGAATAGTAGTCTGTGGATGGCTGGTGACACAGCCAGATGGACGCTATCGCTCAAGAGGGATGTGATGAAAGAGCTCGTTATTCTTGATCCACAATTCGCTGACCCAAGAAAGGCAGAAGAGGTTTTTTCCCTCACAACCCTCGGCTGTCAGTGGATCAAAGATGAGTGGGATCGTATGGGCGGGGTTGGATACATTGGATGGCGTCCCTGTCCGTTACCACTTGCCTTCGTCCAAGCATACGTAAGAGTCCTTGTGAGAATGGAAGGAAAGTAAATCCTCGCACGTGCGAGGTAGAAATCCGACCTTTTGATTTGAACGTGAACGGCCAGCCAAAATCTGGCCGTTTTTTATTATTCTAATGTAGTAATCCGCTCCTTTTTATAATATTTTCTAAAATCTGATTCAATTTAAAATACACCAGAACTTCTTTTAATTTGTAATAATTCTCCCACCGTAACGGTGTTATAATATAACTATGAA
This sequence comes from Nitrospira sp., assembly GCA_040079895.1. Lineage (GTDB taxonomy): Bacteria > Patescibacteriota > Minisyncoccia > Phycocordibacterales > DATDWN01 > C7867-006. The sequence goes on along the minus strand of JBEBJM010000045.1, from coordinate 3,925 downwards.
TAATAAACTTAGCATCATCCTATGTATTGTCTGTATAGGTGTGGGGCTTTTGCTTTTAGTTCCTAAAAAATCCAATCAGATTTATTATGTCACCCCATTGCAACTGGTAGCTTCGTCTACTCAATATACAAATCTCGATTATGGTTTTATGGTCTCGCTTCCTGAAAGTTGGGAGAAATATAAGGCAGTGGAAAGTGGTTGGGAAGGGTATAGTTTGGATACTAAAGGAGAGAATCAAGTAAAATCCGAGACAGGTCCACTGTTTCTTATAAGACACCCTCTCTGGACTACCACTGCACCACGCCAAGATATTCCAGTTATGATTTTTACCCTCAAACAATGGAGTGATATGCAGGCTGACAAGTTCCACATAGGTGCTGCGCCAGTAAATCCAAGTGAGTTAGGGCGTAATAGTAAATACGTCTTTGCTTTGCCTGCTCGTTATAACTTTTCTTACCTAACTGGTTTTGAAGAAGTAGATCAAATAGTCAGGTCTGGTTCGGTAAAAGCCTTCTAGTGTGCGATGGTAAAAGCGAAAACATCTCTAGCTCCGTTTGAAAGTAGTGTTTTACGTGCTTCAGAGAGAGTACTTCCTGTTGTTACAACGTCATCTATAAGAATTATGTACTTACCTTCAACGTTGTTGTTTGCTTTGAAACATCCACGCAAGTTTTCTATTCTCTGTTGTCGGCTTTCGCTGTGACTTTGTCTCGAGGTTTCTTTTGTTTTTTCAAACCATTGTGGGGCGTAGAGTAGTGTATGGGAGTTGTCGTTTTCTATTATAGATCTGCATATGTACTCGCTCTGGTTGTAGCCTCTTTCGCGACGTCTGTCTTTGGTAATAGGGATTGGAATAAGAACAAACTGGGCGTCTGTGTTAAAGACAGCCAAGTCAGAAATAAGGGAGATGATTTCTTCAAAGAGTAATCTACCTATATGGTCCAACGGCATAGTATTGTCTCTATATTTTAATTCCCAGATAACAGCTTTGACTTTTCTGTCTTTATAGTGAAAAAGTGGGTGTATCCAGTCGAGCCCGTCCACTTTTGGCGCTTTTGGTAAAGCATTTATTTCTTTTTCATCAAGTTTTTTTACGATAGAATAGTCAGATCTCGGTGGTAGTATGTTGTCTAGAAAGATTGATATTATATTTAGTAGTGTTTCACTAAAACTTTTTAACATATTAATATTATATAGTTAATATTTGTGCTATACTACAAGCAAATTACCTTTTTCTTATGTCCAATTTTTTCTCAAATCTTTTCAGTAAAGAAAGTAAAAGTGTTTTGGGTATTGATATAGGATCTTCATCTATAAAAATGGTGCAGATTAGTCGTAAAAAAGGTCACGCTGTACTAGAAACTTACGGTGAACTCTCTCTGGGTCAATACGCGGGCAAAGGTGTTGGTGAAGCCACAAGTCTCACTCAAGAAAAAATCACAGAGGCCATAAACGATATGCTCAAGGAAAAAGAAATAAACATAACCACTAGAACATGTGGTCTGGCTATTCCTTTTTCTGCAAGTTTGATGTCTGTTATAGAAATGCCAGTTGTTCCAGCAAAACAGTTGGAAAATATGGTACCGATAGAGGCTAGAAAATACATTCCTGTTCCTATAACAGAGGTAACACTGGACTGGTACGTTATTCCAAAAGACAAAAACCCAGATTCGCCACTTATAACACCTCTCCCTCCCGTAGATCCAAATATGCCAACTATTATTCCTAGGACAGAAGTGCTTATCGTGGCAATACATAACGATACAATAAACCGCTATAAACAGATCGTTACGAACACGGCACTAGATGCGGGTTTTTTTGAGATAGAGATATTTAGTACAATGCGATCGATTTTGGATCAGGAAGTCGCCCCTGTTTTGATTGTCGATATGGGAGCTAACACTACAAAGCTCTATATAGTGGAAAAGGGTATAATGCGTTCATCACATATGGTTGGAAGAGGTTCACAGAGCATAACAGATGAACTTTCAAAGTCCCTAGGCATTTCTGCTTCTGATGCAGAGTTTCTAAAAAGAGAAAAAGGTTTGCTTGGTGTTATAAACGGCGTTGAGATAAAAAACGTTATCAGTATCACCTTGGATTACATTTTTACAGAATCAAACCACTTTATGACATCTTACGAGAAAAAATATTCAAAAAATATAAGTAAGGTTGTACTGGTGGGTGGGGGAAGTGCTCTAAAAGGCGTAGCCGACTATGCAAAAAACAGTTTCAAGACAGAAGTAATAGCAGGAGACCCGTTTTCAAAAGTTGTCGCACCGGCATTTTTGGAAAAAATCTTACGAGAAACTGGTCCAGAGTTTGCGGTTGCTGTTGGAGTTGCCCTTCGTCGTCTACAAGAGTTGGATTAGGTTTTTATTTTCTAAAATTGTACACAGTTTACATAGTTTTTTATAACTATATGTACTATAATTAGTTCTGTATTATGGAACCTAAATTTCAAACATCATTTATTCCAAAAAGTCCTGTTGTTTCAACACCAAATAACAAGCCGACACAGGTGTACGATACGAACATTTTCTCTCTTATTGCCACGGCATTTTTCACCGTGACTTTGATTGTCGCAGGGGGCTTGTTTGGTTATAAATATATTCTAAATAAACAAATTGCTGATTATGGAAGATCTATAGATGATGCTCGCGGAGCTTTGGAGGTTGATAAAATACAACAGCTCCTTTCAGAGGACAAAAGACTGTCTTCATCAAAAGTTTTGCTTGATAAACACATCTCCATGACAGGACTTTTTAGTTTGATTCAAGATTTAACAGTAAAAAAAATACGCATCACAGAACTGTCCTATAACAATGTCGCGGGTATCGCCGCCCTTTCAATAAAAGGTGATTCTCAAACCTATAACGCTTTAGCCGACCAAGAAGATGTTTTTAGGAAAAATGATTCATTAAAGGATTCGTATTTTTCTGATCTTAGGCCTGGTATAAACGGGAGCATAGCATTTTCTTTTAAGGCCACAGTTATGCCAGACATTATTTCTTACAAGAAGCTGGTGGAATCATTAAATACAAACCAATAAAATGAAAAATCTCGCTCCATTTATTGTAATAATAGTTTGTGTCACGATGTATTATATGTACATTAGCCCTTTGACTACAGATGTTTCCAAACTTATTGCTCAAAAAAACCAATACAGTGATGTTTTAACAAAAGCTGAAGAAATAAAAGCTAAACGTGAAGATGTTAGTGCAAAATATTCCTCTATTTCGCCAGATAACATAAACAAACTGGGCAGACTTATTCCTGATACGTTTGATGCTATCTTGTTTTTGAACGACATAAGCGCTATTGCTGCTAGGTATAATATGTCTATAAGAGATTTTCGATCAAACAGTGCCGTAACTGCCACTAGAGGGGATAGTGATGTTGTAAGTGACGCTCCTTTTCAAGTCGTCACAGTTGGCTTTGCTGTAACAGGAACATACGATCAGTTTAAAAAGTTTATAAGTGAAGTAGAGTCTAGTTTGCGACTGATGGATATCTCAACGCTTAACATTACACCAGAGCTGTCGGTTGCTACAGGAAAAACAGGTGCCGATGCGTACAATTATTCATTGGAAGTTAAAACCTATTCACTAAAATAATATGTTTACACCATCAATGCAAAGAATATACGTGACAATACTATCTATAGCTACTATAGGGTATTTTGCTTACACAGTCTTTTTGTCTCCACCAGATTTGACTGGTATTGATCTAGCAAACTCACAGACTGTTGGTCAGGATATACTTGTTTTGGTTGATAAATTAAATCAAACAAGGATGGATCAATCGATTTTTACTTCACCTGTTTTTAGTAGTCTAAAAGATAATGCTGTTCCGATTTTGCCAGAAGCAAAAGGTCGACCAAATCCTTTTGCTCCAGTCGGAGTTGATAGATAGTTTAGTTTCT
>JBEBJM010000044.1:0-4899 GCA_040079895.1 Nitrospira sp. | reverse complement strand
GAAAGTTCGGTCTGAAGAAAGCGAGAAAAGCTCCACAATGGTCTAAGCGATAAAAGAAAGAAAAATACATCCAATGCCGGATGTATTTTTCTTTCTTTCGCTAGGCCATTGTGTGGGAAAGGGTCGGAAAACGGGAGTTTTCCGTGGAGGAAGGTGAGCTTGGGATGGGGCCCAAGCGCAAGACCTTGAATATTTTTGTAATCAAAAATGTGAAAGGTGTACTGCGCCTGTAAGGCGGGGGACGCAGCGAGCGTTGGAAAACCGTGGGCGACCTAAATTTCTTGAGCGAAGCGATTAGAAATTGGAAGTACTCTTGTGGTGTTTCCAAGGAGACATAGGAGTAAAACGACTAGGTCGTCATAGGTCAAAGTGTTAATCGCAGATTCTCTCCTTATATTTCTCACAGAGACAAAAGCCTTCCCAGCGTGAGGCTTTTTCTGTCCTCGACCTCTATCTGTCAATGAGCCTCACTTCGTTCGGTCGTTGACAGAACCATGCTAGAGGCCTGCGGATGCTCTGTTCGAAACACAAGGAGAGAATCTGCTTAGTGCCAAAATCATATTTATATTTTCCCAACGAAAAAACCGCCATCGTGGTGACTGGCGGGGATTTTCCGCCGTCATCAGGATAGCGGGTTGTTGTTCTGGGTTGGATCGTCAATCGTGTCTGTGATATCTTGGAATCCTCCTCTTTCGTAGAGATCCAATATCACATTCATCTCATTCTCCAAATCTTCCGGAGACGGTTCAGCGCCCCCATCGACCAACCTTGCAAGAAGTGTCGATGCCTCTGCGTGACCGGTGACAACCTCGTCAGCCTCCAGAACGATTGGAGCCAGCTTGTCGCTCTCCACACATAGACGCTGGAAAACTCTACGAGTTGAACCATCTGACCTTCGAATTGAAGTGAGTCGCCCTATAGACATATCTCATTACCCCCTATTAAACATCTTAACACACATTGTATTAACGAAAAAACCGCCGATCGTTTGGCGGTTAATCCGCCGTCACGATGACGGTTACTGTGCACTATTCAGACCTACAGTTCGTTGTAGTCAAATCCATGCCGAAGCATGAACTGGTCACAACGATGACTTGCTTCTGTCCAGCGAGCGTACATCTCAGTCCTCCTCTTGCTCTCTGGAACACCGTAGGGGAACTCGGATTTTGCTCTCGCTTCCCAGTGGTCAGAGACTCTCTTGAGACGCCGTGCACACCACCACAGATACTTGGTGTGCATTTTCTTTCGCCACGCACGAACAGCCACGACAATGTTTACTGTCATATTCCACCATTAGAGGTTGCAATTTATTGCAGGAAACCCGCAATAGCACCAATGAGTGCCATCGCAATAGTGCACATTTTGGTCAATACGCACTTGACCGCTCCAGTCGAACACTCATGTTGATTTTTCGTGGCGAACAAGTGAAAGTAGAAGCTAAAAGACATCCCCAAACTGAGTCCTACCAACAATCCAACAAGAGTATTCATGTGCACCTCTAAACGCCAGATTACTATTTTTTGGGTACTTGTCAATTACGAAAAAACCGCCGATCGTTTGGCGGTTAATCCGCCGTCGCGATGACGGTTACTGTCTGCTATGCCGACTTACCTGAGTCGGCATAGACCGGCTTCGGTTGAGCGTACTTCTGCTCCTCCCGTCTGATCCCTTGGGTCAGACAAATGTAGAGAAAAGCCGAAATCGCTCCCCAAACCGCCACTGGCTCCGTACTCGGGAGATAGCTCTGTATCATCCCGCTAATCAACCACACGACCAAAGCGGTCGGGATGGCCGACAGAAACGCCATACGAACCCTCAAGCGCCGAAATCTTTTTTCCATAAACTCCCTCTGTTTAGCTGGTTGAGTGAAAATATACCCTGCAATTACAATAACACATATTCATACATAAATCAATAATTTTAATAACCTTATTTTTATGTTAAAATATCCCCACTATGACAGATGACACTAATAGAATAGACCTCGAAGAGGAGGTTGATACAGACCCGGGGGATGATGTAGTTTTTGAAGAAAATTCAGAAGTTACAGCTCCTGACCTGCATGCAAAACTAGAGAAACTACGCTCTAGAGTAAAGGAGCTAGAGAAAAAAAACACTGAGCTTTTGGATTCTTGGCAGAGAGACAAAGCTGAATTCATAAACGCTAGAAAAAACGACGAAAACGCAAAGTCAGAGTTTTTGAAGTTTGCTAAGGCTGATTTGATTTCTGAAATCATACCCGCACTGGACTCTTTTGATAACGCAATGAAAAACAAAGAGGTTTGGGAAAAGGTAGACGCAAACTGGCGAGTAGGAATAGAGTACATCCGCACACAGCTTTTAAATTCTCTAGCAAACCATGGATTGAAAGTAGTGAACCCTATGGGTGAGATGTACAATGAAAAAAGAGACGAGGCTATAGAAACAGTAAAAGTTGACAACAAAGAACAAGACGGTAAAATATTGGACGTAGTACAGGTTGGATATGAGTTAAACGGCAAAGAAATCCGCGCACCGAAAGTTAAGGTTACTCACTTTGAATAAAATATGCAAATAATTCAATCAAAAACTAATTTTATAGAAAAAGTTATTCGAGACAACGAAGGTAGACTTGTTCGTGCTCGTTTTGCTGTTTATGAAAATGCTGGAAGAATAAAAGCTCGTCTTGTTGATTTTGTTTACTTGGATGTTAAAGAGATTGCAGGAAAAGTTTTTGCTCTTTTTGGATTTGTAAAAAATAGTTTTAATAAATTTAAAGTATTAAATTTTACAGAGCTCATTATTCATTACTCATTATTCAATATTCACTCTTTAGGTTCTAAACCCAGAGCACCCACTTTTGCATAAAGAGAACACCGAGGACGTCAGTGTTCTCGGTGTTAATCAGTCCAAAGGAGACTCGATAGTTAATGGGGTAACCCAAATAATGAAGAAAACCATTCTCCCAGAAGAAGCCCCAGTAACCCAGATAGAACCCCTCGAATCAGAGGATTCATAGAGTCTCCGAAGATTCTCTTTCTGAAGACAAAAACGATGAGATAACAGATGAGAATAACGTTATCGTGTGACATATTCACCTCTCAAATAAGAATGTATCTTTGATAGAAAATTGTCAATTAGTAAAAATATAGACTTAGCATAAAGTGAAACCGCCGAGAACCGTGGCGGTTTCGGCGGGTTAGCGACAGTGAATCAGTTCGACGAGATTGCGCCCGAAAGAGATGAGGTACCTTCGAACAAAGTTGTCACCCTCTCTTTGGACATTACGTTCGTCGTCGATTATCTTATCTACAATCAACTTACCGTTTTCGTCTTCTGCCATCAAACTGATTGATCCCGTTTCTTCATCAAGCTCAACGGTCATGCGAGCAATCATGGAACACCTCACTCCTTATAGTAGCATTAAAAATATAAATTGTCAATTATTACTTAACCACAACACACAAACATATGTCTAAAATCATTGGTATCGATCTTGGTACAACAAACTCCGCTGTCGCAATCATGGAAGCGGGACAGCCGAAAATATTGGAAAACTCAGAAGGCGCAAGAACCACTCCTTCTATTATCGCTGTTTCAAAAACTGGCGAGAGACTAGTAGGACTTCTTGCAAAACGACAAGCCGTAACAAATCCAAAGAATACAGTTTTCGGAATCAAGCGTTTTATTGGTCACACTTTTGACGACGAAGCTGTTCAGAAAGATAAAGTTATCGTACCTTTCGAAATATCAAAAGGTACGACAGGTGGAGTAAAAGTCAAAATGGGTGACAAAGAATCAACACCAGAGGAAATATCTGCAATGATTCTTTCTAAAATCAAAGCAGATGTTGAAAGTAAAATTGGTGAAAAAGTAACTCAGGCAATCATCACAGTACCTGCATACTTTAACGACTCACAAAGACAGGCAACAAAAGACGCGGGTGCCATCGCAGGACTCGAGGTACTGCGTATCATAAACGAGCCAACAGCTGCAGCCTTAGCTTACGGTTTCGACAAGGGTAAAAAAGAAGAGAAAATCGTTGTCTTCGACTTTGGAGGAGGAACATTCGACGTGTCAGTTCTAGAAGTAGGGGATTCTGTTATTGAAGTTAAATCCACTGACGGAGACTCACACTTGGGAGGTAAAGACATCGACCAGAAAATCATCAACTTCCTAGCAGATGAATTCAAAAAAGAATCAGGTATCGATTTGAGAGGCGACACACTAGCACTACAGAGACTAGATGAGGCTGCAGAGAAAGCCAAAATCGAACTTTCAACAGCGATGGAGTCTGAAATAAACATTCCTTTCATAACTTCTGACGCATCAGGTCCTAGACACCTTCTTATTAAGATAACTCGTGCAAAACTTGAAGAGCTTACTTCCGAGTTCATAGACCGAGCAATGTCTATAACAAAAAGAGCTATGGAAGCTTCTGGATTTTCAACATCACAGATAAACGAAGTTATACTAGTTGGAGGTCAAACTCGTATGCCTAAAATAGCAGAACGTGTAAAAGAGTACTTTAGTAAAGAGCCGAACAAGAGTATTAACCCAGACGAAGTTGTAGCTCTAGGTGCAGCTATTCAAGGCGGTATTCTAGCAGGTGATGTTAAAGACGTTCTTCTTCTAGACGTTATACCGCTATCTTTGGGTATAGAAACTATGGGAGGCGTAGCCACAAAGCTTGTAGAGCGAAATACGACTATCCCAGCATCACGTTCACAAGTTTTCTCAACTGCAGCAGATAACCAGACATCTGTTGAGATTCATATCGTCCAAGGCGAGCGAGCAATGGCGAGCGACAACAAATCACTCGGTCGGTTTATCCTAGATGGCATTCCACCAGCACCTCGAGGTATGCCTCAGGTAGAAGTTATGTTTGATGTTGATGCAAACGGAATACTTTCTGTTAAA
>JBEBJM010000043.1:0-5387 GCA_040079895.1 Nitrospira sp. | reverse complement strand
GAAGTGATTTTTCTATGGTGGGCAAGGGGGCTGGCTTTCCGAACTTTTGACATACTCGGATTCAATACGTGCTAGTATGAGTGATTTACAGTATTTTATAAAATAAAAAGGTGTCCCAGCTTCCGCTAGGACACCCCCCGTGCTTGTTACGACTTAACCCTTAGTCACAGTAGCATATCTAGTTTTATTTGTCAAATAAGTTCGTAAATGAAAAACGCCTCGCCTAGAGAACGACGAGGCGTTCTCATTGGCGGGCGGGTAAAGGTGCTGTTAGGGCAAGGGCAGGATCTTTTTCGTCGTTGCTTCCTGACCTGGGGTCAGGTAAATTTCGACGGCACGCATAAGCTGATCCTGTTCGTATTGGTAGTTGAAGATCCTCAGTGCTTCAGTTCGCACCATCGAGAGAACAGACTCGTGTCGACGAGTACATTCTGCTGGCGTCTGCGACCCTCGAACTGCCGTGATACTAGCCCTGTAATAATGCAGGACTGTCACGGCGAAATAGATCATTAGACGGTATCGATCGCGTTCGTCCATCATTTCCTCCTACTTATGACTATCGTATAATAATATGTTTGTCAAATTTATGGGCAAGGGAAGAATCTCGAAACTTACAGTTTCAGTACACCTGTTCTATTTTTTGCTTCACTTCGTTCACAAAAAATTATCACAGGTTTTCGAGTCTCCACGAAAAGTCTCCCAGACTTTTCTCCTTGGCCCGCGCAAAAATCGGCTTTCGCCGATTTGCTGTGGACCACTGGGGTGGCTTTCCGAACTTTTAATCCATAAAGAAAGTATAAAAATAAGTAGTGGGGAATTGGAAGTTTTATTGAAATGAGAAACCGCCTCGCCGTGAGAGCGACGAGGCGTTCTCACTGACGGGCGGTTATTGGGTGTTGAGACGAACCACCTTCATTCTTGCTGGATCCCCGAAAGAGGAATGAGGGAATGCAGATGGGTTGCCGTTACCACCACTGTTGATGTAAACGTAGTCGCCATCGGGGTACCCGATGTCGTTTTTCTGGACGACTTGGGTTACTTGAAGTTCGGCGATGATGAGGTCTTTCTCTTCTCCATTCACACTGACCTTCACGCGGTTGAAGTGGAATGGATACGGCTTTGCGTCCATTGGGCCGTACTCCAGTGCCACAACTTCGTGATTTGTTGATGTGTAGGGAAGGAGTTCTCGAACAGTCTGACGTTCGTGTTGGAGTGACTGATACATCACGTAATTTCCCGTGATGCTAGCACCCAGAACAGCGAAGAAAATCCAGCCGAGTACTTTTTTGACCACTTGTGTTTACCTCGTTTCTGAAGGCGACAGCGTTTCTGTATTTATTATGTATTTTTTATGTGATTTGTCAATGAATATTAAAGTTCGGAAAACAGACCGCCTTGTTCAAAATGAATTTAAAAATGCGTTGATAAATAAGACTATTTCGTTTGGTGGACCACTTGGGTGGCTTTCCGAACTTTTTAAATATAAATCAGATATAAAAATGAGTAGTAGGGAATTGGAAATGGTTTTGAAATAAACAGAAATCCGCCATCGTGGCGACGGATATTCCGTCGCCACGATGGCGGATGATTGGAGACTACTCTGGCCTCCACAGCAACATCCCGTGAGGGATTTGCAGAAGACGAACGCGTCCTCGCCGAAGCATTCCAGCGATGTCGATGAGGTTGAGCCCGCCCTTCACACCGAGGATGTTGAGAAACACCACAACGAAGTAGGTACCGGCTTCCTTGCTCGACATCCACCCGAAGTAGGTGACGACCCCTCCGTCCTTGAAGCTCGTTGTGAGCTGGACGGTGAAGAGATCGACCCATGGAAGTACGAGCGCCAACCAGACCGCGAGTGAGATGTACGAGTACGCCTCGAACGCGACGATGGTTTTGGTTCTTGCGAACTCGTTGGCTTTGGAAGCCAACGCCTCGACCCCGAACCTCTTCTTGTAGACGAGGAGGTGGATCAGGAACACGATTGCGAACACCGAGTAGATGCTCGACAGAATGGCGAGAGTGTAAAACAGCATCAGTCTGCTCCTTTGGATGTTTGAGGCTTGTTCAGCCTTTCTATTTAGAATGATATCATATTATACACTAAAAGTCAAGTGGTTGGGAAACAATTTTAGTGGTATAGAAAATACCCTTAAAAATAAGGGTATTTTCAGCTGTGGGCAAGGGGAGACTCGAACTCCCAAGCCTTGCGGCATTAGTTCCTAAGACTAACGCGTATACCAATTCCGCCACTTGCCCGATTTGAATACATTAACATAAATGTGCATTGTGGTCACGGATAATTTTGTTTTCGTCAAAACAAAATTTCCTCGACCCCGACTCGACTATTTTTGTGTTCAAAAATATGTCTCCGTCTTGCACAAGTCCGATAAAATCTAACGCAGTTTAGATTTTATCGGCTTGTGCACCCACCAGGGATCGAACCTGGGACATTCTCCTTAAGAGGGAGCTACTCTACCAGCTGAGTTATGGGTGCATATATTTTAAAACAACCAAGTGCCCGAGGTGGGAATCGAACCCACACGAGATGTAATCTCACGACATTTTAAGTGTCGGCTGTCTACCAGTTCCAGCACTCGGGCGTTTTCTATTTCTACTTAGGGAGGCGTAGGGCGGAATCGCACCGCCGTATAACTCTTTTGCAGAGAGTTGCCTTACTACTTGGCTACTACGCCTTTAATTTTAGCTATTATTTAACAAATTATCAATCTTTTGTCGATTTTTTTCACCTAGGTCTAGTTCAAAATCTAGTTGAGGAATACGTCCGAGTTTAGAGTTTTCTTTGACGAATTCTTTGAACTCACTCCGTTTTCTTTTGGCAAACTCTACTGCGGTTTTTTCAAAGTTATCCGGAAAAACCGTAAAGAAAATGGTAGCATATTTTCCGTCCCTTGTTAACTCTACTCTAGTGACTGTTATAAGGGATGAGTTGTTTCCGTTTATGAGCAGAAAACGTGCTCCCAAGTCACGTAGTATCTCCTCGATTTTTTCGTTTCGGTTTGCCATTTTATTTTTCTGTAACAATAAAGTTTTTAATATAGTCTCCCGGAAGTATTTCTATTTTTGCTTCTATCATTGAACCGAACTCTTTTCCTTCTTTGACTTCAGAAACTTTCACTTTTTGTTGTTGAAGTTCACGTACACGACCCACACCTATTTCCATATCTCGACGGATGATTTTTACCTGACTCCCCACAGCTATGGATCCGTTATCAACTCTACCGCCGAGTATCTGTTTGTCTTTTGTTTTACTAAAAACTTTTAGAACTTTTGCTTCACCCAAAAACTCCTCTGTCATCACTTTTGGTGTGCGAGTTTGCAAAGTCTCGGCTAGCCACTCTGTCATTTTGTAAATAATATCGAAGGTTTTTATTTCTATCTCATTTCTCTCGGCTAGACTTTTAGCAGGTGAGTCGACTTTTACGTTAAAGCCTATAATGATGGCTTTTGTACTTCCATCGGCGAGGCGAACGTCGTTTTCTGATATGTTACCTATACTAGAAGAGATAACTTGTGCACTCATCCTGTCTGTTTGAAGTTTGTTTATCTCTGATACAAGAGCCTCCAAACTACTACCAGTATCTGCTTTTACAACAACAGGAATACTGTTTGCTGATGTCGGAGCGTTAACGTAGTTTATTTTTGTAGGCTTTTTTGTTTTTTCTGTCTCTATATACTCACGAAGTTCTTTTTGTGTTTCAAAAACTTTAAAACATTCACCAACTTCTGGCATAGCATCCCATCCTATGATTTTTACTGGACTTGAAAAAGAAGCTTCCTCCATAGATTTGCCCAAATAGTTCTCCATTATTCGTATAGGACTACTAGCGATTCCTGAAGCAATAAACATTCCTTTTTTCATTGTTCCGTCTTTTATGATACATGTCGCGGAGATGCCTTTTTTTGTATCACGGTTACTTTCGATAACAATACCTTCGCCGATTTTCTGACGGTTACCTGTTAGGTTTTGTAACTCTCCAACCAAAACAATCATATCAAAAAGATCAGGGATGCCTTCACCCGTTTTTGCTGAAACTAGGACAAAAGGAATATCTCCACCGTAACCCTCTATGTAAATCTGATTTTCAACCAAACTTTGTTTTATCCTTTCTATATTTACACCCGGTTTGTCTATTTTGTTTATAGCAACTATGTATGGAGTTTTACTTTCTAGTATAGAGTTCATAGCCTCAACAGTTTGTGGTTTTACCCCATCCTCCGCAGAAACAACTAGTATAGCTACATCAGCGACAGATGCACCTCTTTTTCTAATACCACAAAAAGCTTCGTGTCCGGGAGTGTCTAGAAAAGTAATGTTGTGTTTTTTGCCATCAGGAGATTTGTGCTCTACTTCGTATGCTGAAATATGTTGTGTTATACCACCAGCTTCATTTAGAGGTTCTGTACTTTTTCTTATATAGGAAAGCAGAGTTGATTTACCATGATCGATATGACCCATTATGGCCACTACCGGTGCTCGCTCTATCGTATTTGTATTTTTTGTATCCATGGTAGTTTTTAGTTAGGCGGTCCATAACTTTATTTTAATGTATTTTTTGAATTCGTTATTACTTCTTTTTCTTCTTCTGTTAGTTCAAAGCCACTCTCAAACTTATTCAAAGGTTTTGAAAAAACACTAACACGGTCTCTAGAGTACAAACTAGAAATAACAACTCCATCACCGTTCTGACTAACAAAAGCTGTTGAGAAGCTCTGATTTCCACCCTCTCCATTGCCTTTGAAAGGGTTGAACCTGACGGTCTCTACAGCTTGAACACTACGGTTTAGCCGTCTCTCAACATTTGTAAAATGTTGAATTACTTCTCTTTGGAAATCATTTAACTTGTCTAGATTTTGATGAGCAGAAACAATAGAATCTTCTAGAGACTTTGCGTCTTTACCTCGAAGAAGGCGTTTTATTTTTATCTCAAGTCTTACAATCCAACTGATTAGTATCACGATACCAGCAACTAAGCCATATGTAATATATGTTGGATCAAAAATCATTGCCACACTATACTACATTTTATTGTCTTTTGCAAAATAATAGGTATTATAGATTGAATGAAGTTTTGGCAAAAAAAACGTGTATTTCTAGACTACGCTTCTACAACACCTATCGATAGAAGTGTTTTGGATGTTATGAAAAAACACGAGGCAACTTTCGCCAACCCTAGCGCACTGTATACCGAAGCTCTACTAGCTAAAGATTTATTAAAACAGTCCAGAGAAAAAATCGCTGATATATTACATTGTCAGAAAGAGGAGGTAGTTTTTACAAGTGGTGGAACAGAGAGTAACAACCTAGCAATAATGGGAGTGTTTGAAGCACACAAAAAAGATGGTTTTGTTCCACATTTTATAAC
>JBEBJM010000042.1:0-5533 GCA_040079895.1 Nitrospira sp. | reverse complement strand
TCAGCGGCTGCGACGGCCGGGCGCGCAAAAATTCCTGGTATGAAAAAATACGTGCTGCGGTTTCCGCAATCGCAGGGCCGGTAGATGACGCACAGCCTGGTGTCAGCGGCGGCGCCTTGGATGATAAAAAATATGAATTATCCAGAAAAATCCCTAAAACTTCACAGAAAACTCAAAGGCAAACTTGAAATAAAAAGTAGGGCTCAACTAAAAACTAGATATGATCTCTCTGTTGCCTACACACCTGGGGTTGCAGAAGTTTCCAGAATTTTAGCCAAAAATAAAAATCTAGCTAGAGAATTAACAGTTAAATCAAACTCTGTTGCTGTCGTATCTGACGGCTCTGCTGTGTTGGGTCTTGGAAACATCGGACCATTCGGAGCACTACCTGTTATGGAAGGCAAAGCTATTTTGTTTAAAGAGTTCGCAAACATCGATGCCTACCCTATTTGTTTAGACACCCAAGACACAGAAGAAATAATAAAAACAATAAAACATATTTCCGTTGGTTTCGGTGGAATAAACCTGGAAGATATTTCTGCGCCAAGATGTTTTGAAATAGAAGAGAGATTAAAAAAAGAGCTGGATATTCCAGTCATGCACGACGATCAACACGGTACGGCCATAGTCGTTCTTGCCGCACTAATAAACGCACTCAAGGTGGTTAAAAAAGACTCAAAAAAAATAAAGCTTGTTGTAAACGGCGCTGGATCTGCCGCTATCGCAATAACAAACTTACTTATTCGTTTTGGTTTGAACGCAAAAAATATAATAATGGTTGATAGTAAAGATACTTTGTATGTTGGCAGAGCTGACCTAAACCCATACAAAGCAAAAATCGCAAAAATAACCAACGGCAAAAAAATAAAAGGTGGATTAAAAGAAGCCTTAGTTAATGCTGACGTCTTTGTTGGAGTCTCTGTAGCGGATGCTTTAAAACCTGAGTGGGTTGAGACAATGGCAAACGATCCTGTAGTTTTTGCCATGGCCAATCCAAACCCAGAGATTAGTTTAGAGGATACAAAAAAGACAAAAATCAAAGTTTTTGGAACTGGCCGATCTGACTATCCAAACCAGATAAACAACGTTTTAGTTTTTCCTGGTATTTTTAGAGGCGCTTTGGATTCTGGTGCAAAACAAATAACAGAAGAAATGAAAATAGCTAGCAGTTTAGCTATCGCAAATCTTGTTTCAAAAAAAGAGCTCTCTCCAGAATACATAATCCCAAATCCTTTTGATAAACGTGTGGCAAGAAGTGTGGCCAACGCTGTAAAAAAGTGTACTAAGATTTAAATTACACAACTCTTTATCACCACAACTTTTTTCATTACCGGAATAATTTTCTGGTGAAAATTTTCCTTCTACTCACCTCTTCACGGGTTCCGTAGATAATGAAAAAAGTTATGGATTCTACGAGTTGCGTAATTTAAAAATACTAAAACTAATAGATAATAGCATGGTAAAATAGACAGATGGATCCCCAAAATAAGATAGAAAAAGAATTTAGGCTGGTAGAACAACAGAAAAAGGCTTTGGACAAAATGGGAATAAAAACCATAGAAGATTTACTGTACTACTTCCCTGTTAGATACGGTGATACAAACCAAATCAAAAACATTGAATCAATCGCAAAGGGAGATGACGCAACTATCTTTGGCAGAATCTCAGGACTTAAGACAAGTAAGGCCTTTGTAAAGAAAATCCCAATGTCAGAAGCGATAGTTGAAGACGAAACTGGGAAAATTAAAATAGTTTGGTTCAATCAGCCATACATAGCCAAAATGATTCATGAGGGACAACTGGTTCGTGTAGAAGGAAAAGTAAGCGAGCGAAGGCGAGCGAAACCCCGTAGTGAGCTTGGCTCTACTACTGGGGTGACAAAAAATGCTGGGGGAGAACTTTACATAAGTAACCCCAAAATAGAAGTGGTGACCAAGATACCAAACGCAGTTGGAGAATCCCTTTTCGTTGATAAAGACGGAAATGAAGACACGCATGTTATGTACCCTGTTTATCCAGAAAGCAAAGGTGTAACTTCAAACTGGATTTACCACGCTATACAAAAAATAATGTCCAAGGGAGTTTTGGAAAACATAAAAGACCCAATACCGGAAGACATCTTAAAAAAATACAACTTACCAAACATTCGATCGAGTTTTATTTGGATACACACACCCAAGAAAGAATCCGATAGTTTGTCGGCCAGAAAAAGATTCGCCTTTCAAGAGATATTTTTTATACAACTACAAAAACAAAAAGAAAGAAAAGTTTGGAGTAAAAAAAGTGCTTTCAAAATAGAAACGAGCAAAAAAGATATAAATGATTTCGTCTCTCGCTTCCCCTTTAAACCAACGGATGCTCAAACAGAAGCAGTAGAAGCTATAACTTCTGATTTCAAAAGAGGATATCCTATGTCTCGCCTACTAGAGGGAGACGTTGGATCTGGTAAAACAGCTGTCGCCGCTACAACCATATACGCTGTGACAAAATGCAGGCCAAACGGAAAGGACTACGGAAACCTACAAACTGCCTACATGGTTCCAACCGAAATATTAGCAAAACAACACTATGAAAATTTTATAAAATACTTTGAACATTTGCCTATAAAAATAGGGCTTATCACGGGAAGCGGTTGCCAGATTTTCCCAAGCAAAAGCAACCCGACCAAACCAACCAAAATATCCAGAGCCCAACTTTTAAAATGGGTAGAAAACGGAGAAGTCCCAATACTTATAGGCACTCACGCACTGATACAAAAGTCTGTAAAATTCAAGCATCTAGCTTTTGTTGTTATTGACGAACAACATCGTTTTGGAACATTGCAAAGACAAAAACTGACTAGCAAAAACGACGTCACTCCTCACCTGCTTTCCATGACAGCAACTCCTATACCACGAACACTCGCTCTGACCATATACGGCGATTTAGATTTAACTTTGATTTTAGGAATGCCACACGGAAGAAAGCCTATAATCACAAAAATCATTACTCCAACAGAACGCGAGAATACTTACGAAGAAATAAAAAAAGAATTAAAAGCCGGAAGACAGCTGTATGTTATCTGTCCTCGCATAGAAGAACCAGACCCGACAAAAGAACTAGCTGTTATAGCCAAATCAGTAACGCTAGAAGCAGAAAGACTTAAAAAAGAAGTTTTTAAAGATGCGACGGTAGATATACTTCACTCAAAAATGTCACCAGCAGAAAAAGAATCTGTTATGGCGGACTTTTCATCCGGAAAAACAAAAATACTAGTCGCTACGTCTGTTGTTGAAGTTGGAGTAAATGTTCCCAACGCAACAATGATAATAATAGAAGGAGCTGAAAGATTTGGACTCTCTCAACTCCACCAGCTTCGAGGTAGAGTTATACGTTCCAACCACCAAGCCTACTGCTATGTTTTTACAGAAAGTAATGGGCAAAAAACTCGCGACCGAATGAAAGCACTTACCACAGCTAAAAATGGTTTTGAATTAGCGGAGTTCGACCTGGCCCAAAGAGGTGCTGGAGAGTTGTACGGTAGAAAACAGTGGGGCATCTCCGACATCGCCATGGAAGCTATAAAAAACATAAAAATGGTGGAGGCCTCTCGAACGGAGGCTATTCGCATTGTTGATGAAGATCCAGAGTTTAAAAAATATCCATTAATACAAGACTACTTTAAAACACAGAGTGAGAAGATACATTTTGAGTAACTGAGTACGAATGTGGTCACAGATAATTTCCTCGTCGTCACTCAGAAATTTCTGCTACCCCGACTCGACCGTTTTTCTTACTAGAAAAACATGTCTCCGTCTCGCACACGTAAACAAAAACAGCATACTAATGCTGTTTTTGAATCGTGTGCGCCTGCCTGGACTCGAACCAGGGACCCCAGAGGTATAAGCTCTGTGCTCTAACCAACTGAGCTACAAGCGCATTTTATTATTTCTTTGCTATAATAGAACTATATCAAATTAGCATACTTTATGGAAAACATAAACAAGAAAAACAAAATATGGTTTAGGGCTAAAAATTATGGATGGGGTTGGTACCCTGTTTCATGGCAAGGCTGGGTCATTATAATTTTATATCTAATAGGTACAGTTCAGTATTTTTTAAATGCAGATATGTTTTCTCACTCTGTTAGTGACACTTTGTTAAGATTCTCTGTGCCTTTTGTTATAAACACGATTTTCCTTTTGATTATATGCTACGCTCACGGTGAGAAACCTCGTTGGAGATGGGGTGAGAAGTAATATTATTACTTCGCAAGACTCTGAACATCTGTAATCAGATGTGAAGAGTGTACAGCTCCTGTAAGGAAATAATTATTTTTCTCTGTTTTGGAAAAGGCCGGCGTAATGCCGGCCTTTCAACTAGATCAACCCCGATGAGAGTCGGGAGAATTAGACTCTTTCGAATCTTTCGAATCTTCGATGACCAGCTGTGACATAAGCGGGTTGTGCCCACACATGTTACAACAAAAATCCACTTCTATTCTTCTCCCCACCTTAGTCTCGATCGCCACAATCTGCCCCTTGCAGACGAGATCTTTCCCATGTCGAATGATTGTATGGTAAAGTTTCATAGCAACACTCCTCTGCTATAAACGATACAACTTTTTTATAAAAAAGTAAATAGTCTATACCTGATGTTCTATATCAAGCTTCTGTTTAGGAGTAACACCATTTGCAACAAGTAAAGTTTCAAACTCAGCGCGTTCTATCGTTTCTGTCTCCATCAGTCTTTTTGCTATTGCGTCCAAAAGTCCCCTGTTAGCAAGTATTGTACTGTGAGCTTTGTCATAAGCCTCTCGCATTATGCGACTAACTTCAGAGTCGATATCTGCTCCAACTTTTTCTGAATATTCTTTTTCTTCGACTCCACGACCGAACAAAACTTTACCGCCTTGACCTTCAAGTGCAACTGGGCCAAGCATATCTGACATACCGTATTTTGTAACCATATCTCGAGCAAGTGCTGTTGAAACCTGTAGGTCATTTGATGGTCCGGTTGTTAAATCACTAAATATCATTTTTTCTGTAACGTAACCACCTAGAGAAACTGCTATATCATCTAGAAACTCTTTCTTTGATTGAAGTTTTCTATCTTCAAGAGGAAGGTGCAGTACATAACCAGCTGCACGTCCACGAGAGATAATAGATATTTTGTGTACAGGATCAGCATATGGAAGTATTGAAGCCAACACAGCATGACCAGCTTCATGATAAGCAGTTATCTCTTTTTCTTTTTTAGATAATATATGACTTTTTCTTTCAGGGCCGAGCATTACTTTTTCAATAGAACGTATTAGGTCATACTGCGCAACAGTTGTACGGTTTTCTCGCGCAGCCAAAATAGCTCCCTCATTCATAAGAGAGAAAAGATCTGCACCAGAAAATCCTGGAGTTCGCTCTGCAATAACTTTTAGATTAACATCTTCTGCAAAAGGTTTTTTTGTACTGTGAACTTTTAATATTTCTTCTCTGTCTTTTCTGTCTGGAAGATCAAGAGTGACTCTGCGATCAAAACGTCCTGGTCGCAAAAGTGC
>JBEBJM010000041.1:0-5593 GCA_040079895.1 Nitrospira sp. | reverse complement strand
GCATATTATGGCGTTTTTAGAAAAGATATTTGGTTCAGATACATCTAGGGTTTTAAAGGAGGTGTCTCCTATACTAGATAAAATAAGCGCTCTAGAGAGGGGTATTTCTGCCTTGTCTGACGCTGACTTAAAGTCTAAAACTAACGAGTTTAAAGATAGGTTAAAAAATGGGGAAACTCTGGATTCTATTTTACCAGAGGCTTTTGCTGTAGTTAGAGAAGCATCAAAAAGATGTAGAAATCAAAGACATTTTGATGTTCAAATACTCGGTGGAATTATTTTACATAAAGGAAATATTTCTGAAATGAGAACTGGAGAAGGAAAAACTCTAGTGGCAACACTGCCAGCATATTTAAATAGTCTGACAGGACTTGGTGTTCATGTTGTCACTGTGAACGATTATCTTTCTAGGCGAGACGCCGTTTGGATGGGTGAGATTTATGATTTTCTTGGTGTCTCTGTTGGTGTTATAAACCACGAGCAATCTTTTCTGTATGACCCATCTCACACAAAAGAATTGGATGAAAAAAGAGATGAAGTTGGTTCGTTTAAAGTTGTTGATGAGTTTTTGCGTCCTGTAACTCGTAGAGAAGCTTACCATGCAGATATTACATATGGCACAAACAACGAATATGGTTTTGACTATCTCCGAGATAACATAGAATACGAAGAAAAAGCTCTTCGTCAGAGAGAACCTAACTTTGCCATAGTCGACGAAATAGATTCTATTCTAATAGATGAGGCTAGAACTCCACTTATTATTTCTGCTCCAACAACGGATTCAGATGAGCTGTATGTAAAATTTGCTGATATTGCTACAAAGATGGAGAAAGGTGAGCACTATACTGTAGATGAAAAGTTTAAAACTATATCTTTAACGGATTCAGGTATTAGTCGAGCAGAAGAGCTTTTGGGTGTTGGTAACATATATACAGAGAAGGGTATAAAATACGTTCACCACCTAGAAACAGCTGTCAGAGCTACAGCACTTTTTCATAAAGACAAAGATTATGTTGTAAAAGATGATCAGATAGTTATCGTCGATGAGTTTACTGGAAGATTGCAACCTGGAAGACGATGGTCAGAGGGTCTGCATCAGGCTATCGAAGCAAAAGAGCACGTCTCTATCCAAAAAGAATCCAGAACTTTTGCTTCTATAACCTTCCAAAACTATTTTAGGTTGTATAAAAAACTTGCAGGTATGACAGGAACAGCTGCTACTTCGGGAGAAGAGTTTTACAAAGTCTACGGTCTGCATGTTATATCTGTTCCAACAAACAAACCTATAGCTAGAGTAGATCATAATGATTTGATATTTCAGACAGAGATCGGAAAGTTCAAAGCTATTTCGAGAGAAGTAAAAGAGAGATATAAAAAAGGTCAACCTGTTTTGATCGGTACTGTTTCTATAGAAAAAAATGAAATGCTTTCAGATTTCCTAAAAACTGAAGGTATTCCGCACGAAATACTTAACGCAAAAAACCACGGAAGAGAAGGTGAGATTATTGCCCAAGCTGGTAAAAAAGGAGCTGTGACTATTGCTACAAACATGGCTGGTCGTGGAGTGGATGTAAAACTAGGTGGTAACCCTGGTTCTGAAGAGTTGTATGACGAAGTTAAAAATCTCGGCGGACTTTTTGTTCTGGGAACAGAAAGACATGATGCGCGTAGGATAGATAACCAGTTGCGAGGGCGTTCTGGAAGACAAGGGGATCCAGGAGAGACACAGTTTTTTGTCTCTCTAGACGATCATTTGATGCGTGTTTTTGGAGGAGAATCCATAAAAAATATGATGGGCAAGCTTGGTATAAAAGAGGATGAACCAATAGAGAATCGTATGATAACACGTTCGCTTGAGGGTGCCCAAGAAAAAATAGAAGGCTTTAACTTTGACGCCAGAAAACACGTCCTAGAGTTTGATGATGTTTTGAACTTTCAAAGAAAGATTTTCTATGGAAAGAGGAGAGAAATACTTTTGGGTGATGACGAGGATGTAAAAAATTATATCAAAGATATTTTGTCAGCAAATGCTGAAGTAGACTCTGATGGAGATCAGAAAAAACCAGAGGCATTATCTGCAGTAGAAGAAAAAATAGAAAATACAGATAAGGGTTTTTGGGATGCTGTGAGAAGGACGTGTCTTCAGGCTATGGATATGTTCTGGGTGGAGCATCTAGAAGTTATGGACTATATGAGATCGTCTGTTAACTTGCGTGCTTATGGTCAGAGAGATCCTCTAGTTGAGTATAAAAGAGAAGGTTTGCAGATGTTCAAAACTATGGAAGTTTCTATTGGTCAGGAGATTTTGAAGATTATTCCTCAAATACAGCCACAAACAGTTTTCTTTAATGAGTCAGTAAAGTTAAAAGAGGGTTTACAAGAATCTGATAGTTCAGATAAAATAATAATTACAAAAGAATCGTCAAAATCTCCTGATGGTTCAAAGATTGGTAGAAACGATCCATGTTTCTGCGGGTCAGGTAAGAAATACAAAGCTTGTGGACTTCTCAACACAGAGGAGCACCAGAAGAGGGTGGTTGGGGAATAGTTGACATTCGGCATTAGATGTTCTAATCTTTTTTAGGATTTTGTAAAACAGGAGGTAGAGATGGTCAGTCAAAAAGCTCTGCTTTCTGGCAGAGCTTTCGAAGAAAAAGTCTTCGGACTCGAGGGATTTTGGGATAAGTTCGGGCCTTACGCAGAGCCGGACTATTTCACTTTTGAGTCTAGTTTGCAGGATATTATTCTGTGTAACTGGGGTATGTATGCTCATTCTCTTGAGCGGGGTGAAAGATATCGTCACAACCCCATTGACCCGTGGATGGGTGAGACGCGTCGTATATGGCTGGCGGTTAAGAATTTTTTGCCGTCTACTGTACGTAGTTGTGACAACCCACCACTGAATTTGTACGTGTCGATTGGAAGGAATGCGTTTGATCATTTTCATGGGGTTGATTTCTTCTTTTGGTGGAATGGGGTGTTTGTAACAGTCGACATCACCACGCTAAAAAGTAAGAACGAGTACAACGCCGATTTTCTCCTGACCCAATATGATCTGGATGACCGTTGCCGTCTCAGATCTTTTGGTAGAGGTGTTGCCTCGCTACTCATAGAAAAGAGTGGGGGGTTGACGGTCTGATATCCGGGTTGAGGCATAGGCCTTGCCCGGATTTTCGTTATGGAATTAAAGTTAAAAATATGATATTCTGGTTTTATCTAAAATAATAAAATATGAATAAATACATTTACAGTTTAATCGGTTTACTTTTTGTGGCTGGTGTGGCTTGGCTTATTATAACTCCAGGAAAACCAGGTAAACTAGATTCTTTTGCCCAGTGTATAAAACAGAGTGGGGCAGAGTTCTATGGGGCTTTCTGGTGTCCACATTGCCAAGCTCAAAAGGCTCGCTTTGGAAAATCAGCTAAACTTTTACCATATGTGGAGTGTTCAACACCAGATGGAAAAGATCAGTTGAGTGTCTGTAAAGATAAAGGTGTTACGACTTACCCAACATGGTTCTTCCCAGTAGCCAACTCAACAAGTACAGAGAAAGTTACAGGTGAGGTGGAGCTAGAAGATTTAGCAACAAGAACAAGTTGCGTTCTTCCTCAATAGTGTAAAAACATATTTATATGATTCATTTTATACAAACAAATGCTACTGTGGTTGTTTCTACTTTGACGCTTTTGTCTAATATTATATTTGTTGCAGTCTTGGTTGTTATATTTGCTCACGCCGGAAGTAGGGCAAAGTTCTATAATTTTGTCCACAAATATATTATAGAGTTACTCTTTTTCGGCACCCTATCTGCTGTTATAGGGAGTTTGGTCTACTCTGAAATAGTAGGTTTTCCTCCTTGTGATTTGTGTTGGTGGCAAAGGATTTGTATCTATCCTCAAGTAGTTATCTTGATTTTCGCTATATGGAAAAAAGATAAAACGGTTATAGATTATTTAGTGCCTTTTTCTGTTATGGGTGCTGTGATTGCACTATTTCAATCTTTTATTCAGTGGGGTTTTTCTTTCGGATCCTCTATAGGTTGTGTTGCTTTGGGCGGGGAGTGTGCAAAGGTCTATTTCAAAGAGTTTTCTTACATTACTATACCTTTTATGTCTTTTAGTATTTTTGTATATATAATAGTCTTGAAGTTTGTTTACTATCACCGACGTAGAGTGAGCGAAACGAAAGGGTAATCTTTTTCGTTTCCGAACCGAGGAGAGTTATATGGATGTTTTTATATCACCGACGTAGAGTGAGCGATGTAAAATAACCACTTTTTATTTGTATATGTTTTATAAGAAAAAGCCTGGTATGTAGAGCATTACCATACTAATGATAATAATAACGCATAGTGTTGCCCAGATAACCTTGAATGCTTTTTTGTTTTTTTGTTGGAATAGCATATGTTTAATTGTGTATTATAATGAATATAATGCTTGATATTCAGCAAAAACGCAAGATACGTGGGGTTGCCTACCATAGGGTTACTATAGGAGTATTATTTTTGTTTACTCTAGTTGCCATACATTCAACCTGGGTTGTTTATGAGAAAAAAGTCGAAAGTGAGAAGTTAAAATATCTTGCGATGAAGCGTGTTTCTGATTTGGAATCTCGCGATGTAGATTTGCAGAACAAGATGGATAGACTGGGAACATCTGTGGGTATAGAAGAGGAGATAAGGGCCAAGTTTAGTGTGGCAAAAGAAAACGAAAATATGGTTATTGTCGTTGATGAGTCAAAGATAAAAGCTACGACCACCAGTAGTAGCGGAGGTTTTTGGAAAAAGATAAAAAGTATTTTCTGGTAAAGTTTTGACTTGTTGTGTATAAGTTTTTTAGATATACTATTTGGACATTATAAGTTAGCCATAAAAAATATGAAAAAAGTAACAATATATTCAACTCCAACTTGTCATTTCTGTTCAATGGCTAAAGAATATCTAGGTTCTCATAACATTTCTTACGAAGCTTTCGACGTAGCATCTGACGCAGAGAAGAGGAAAGAAATGATGGAAAAATCCGGCCAACTTGGCGTACCAGTTATTTTAATCGACGATGCTGTGGTAGTTGGGTTTAACAAAACTAAGCTTGCCCAGTTGTTGGATATAAAGTAATCTCAATGGGCGTGATGCCCTTGTAGTTAAATGGATATAACGGGTCAGTCCTAATGATCTGTTCCAGGTTCGATTCCTGGCGAGGGCACAACTCAATAGTTTTGATTTTTTATTGTTTTTGGTATAATATGCCGTATGACCCCAGAAGAGAAAGAGCTCTTTCAGAAAAGTATTATCCTTGCAGAGGAGAATAATAAGCTTTTGCAGTCTATAAAGAGATCACTGCTTATTTCTCGAATAATGAGCTATATTTACTTCATATTTATAGTCGGTTCTGCTGTTGGGGCGTACTATCTGATACAGCCATATTTCGATAAGATAATGACTGTATATAAAGGTGTGGATTTCACTACGGTGGTAGAAAACTTCAAAGTTTTGAATCAGTAAGTTTTGTTCGGATTATGTTTTGCCGAGATAGCTCAGTTGGTAGAGCATTCCCCTGAAGAGGGAAGGGTCCCCAGTTCGACCCTGGGTCTCGGC
>JBEBJM010000040.1:0-5668 GCA_040079895.1 Nitrospira sp. | reverse complement strand
TTAGGGGTAATGTCTTACCGTTATTTTTAATGAAAGTAGCTCCATTTAGTTTTCGTAATTTTGCTAGTCTTACCATCTCTCCGCTCGGGTCTGCGCCAACAACCTTTTGAGCTTTCATCTTAAGAAATTTTTCCGTTTCTGGACCATCTCCGCAACCAAAATCTAAAATAACTTTGCTCTTTATTCCAACTTTCTTAAGAAATGGAAGTAGCATTTTATCAGATGACTTGTACTTGTCTCGATTTGTCGCGTATTTTTTTGCTAAATCCTTAGAGTAAGCCACAAAATTATTCGGCTAGAGTAAATGGGTTGTAACTTATACCTTTATCATAGACATCAATCCCTTCGGCTCTCTTTAGTTTGTTTACAATCAGATATACGAACGGAGTAGCAAGAATTTCATATACAACTTTAAAAATGTAGATAGATAGCATAAGTGTAATCAGAGCACTAAAAGGCATTGTTCCATAAAAGGCAATCGTAGCAAAGAAAATACTATCAACTCCTTCACCTACAATAGTTGAGCCAATTGTTCTCATCCAAAGATGTTTACCTTTCATCCAGACTTTCATTCTCGATAAAACAAATGAGTTACTAAATTCTCCTAAAAAGTAAGCTGTCATAGAAGCAATAACAATTCTTGGAACTGACCCTAGGATTGCTTCATACGCACCTTGGTTTTGCCAAAATGGTGCTGGGGGTAATAGTTGAACAAGCCATAGAATAAATGACATGAATATTAAAGAAGCAAAACCAGACCAAATAATTCTTCTCGAAGCCTTGTATCCATAAACTTCAGTTAATATGTCTCCAAATATAAAGCTTATTGGAAAAACGATGGTTGCACCAGATAAGAAAAATGGTCCGAACTTTGCAATTTTACCTGCGGTAATGTTGGACAAAACCAGTACAACAACAAAAGCAATTGCTATGTAGATAAAGTATTTACTCTTGTGAGAAATATCAGCTATAGGTTCATTTTGCATATGAATAGTTTAATAACCGCTAATAACAGTATAATAGTACAAAAACATATTTTCTCAAAACCCTAATTAGCTGGGCTATTATTTTCTTCTTTTTTATGAAGAAAAGAAAATTGATTCGCTATTCTATTTTCTACTGGAATACTTTCGCTAAAATCAAACTTCGAAGAATCCAGTTTGGAGCCATACACTTTCTTAAGAAATTTTATTATTGTTTTTGGATCTATGAGTTTTTTTACAGCATCATATGAATCTGATCTAAAATCTGACTTATGTGGAGCATGTCTTCCTCCTCCATAGGCAGTAGGAGTTAAAGACACCAAGAAATCAACTGTTGTGGACCCGACAGGACTCGAACCTGCCACCCCATCATTGCAAATGATGTGCTCTACCAGATGAGCTACGGGCCCAATATTATTATAAAAATTACATAAACACTTAGACCCGTGAATCATTTGCTCAATGATGTGGCTGTTTACCTTGTTGCTTCGCAACCGCCAGATGAGCTACGGGCCCAATAAATACCAGAATATCAAAATATGTGTGATGGCACAAGTTCCTTGTACATTATCGAATATATGAGATTACTCTTATTGCACTTTGTAAACCCTTGACTTTTTCTATGATTAGGTGTATAATTGTGGTATAAACGTTCAAATAGAACCGGGGTAGGTATATGAGAACTATCTTTGCTTGGGTCCGGACTTTGGTCCACATGGACAAAAAGTGGATCGAAATGACCGTGTCGGAACGCGGAGTTTTCCTCCAGAAGACGGTACGCCAAGTTGTCTCTAGGGATGAGCTGTGTCAAAGGCTGACTAAGGCTGGTTGCACGGAAGTTGTGTGCGAATGGCTTGAAGTCTTACCGGACGACCTCAGACTTGTCGAAGCTAGAACTTACTACATAAAGTATGGTCGGCTTGTTTCCAGAAACGGTGCTCTTGTTTCCATTGAAATTGGTAGCATCGGCTCTTGGGAAAGGTGGTAGAACCACTGAGACCCCCGCGTCTTCACAGGCGCGGGCGGTTCTTTTTTACTTCCAGTGCGTCTTTATATATTCCTCTGTCTCGCTCATGGAGAAAGGTTGGGTGGAGTTACCAACACGTACAAAAAACTCTTCTTTATCCACTCCTTTAAAATACGCTGGTTTGTGACTTTTGCCGACAGATACGGAACAAACATCAGCGCCGTCTATTCTTTCAAACCTCGTATTAACATATTTTGCAAAAGTCAGGCCGATCGCAGTTTTTACCAACATACTCAAATGGTTCTCAAACCCGTCGCGGTTTTTCTTTACCAAAGTTTTGTAATCATTTTCCAAACCAGTCACCACTCCAGCATCGTTTACTCCAATAAGCAGAGTTCCACCTTCGGCGTTTAGAAAAGCCACGATAGTTTTCAGCACAGCTCGCTCCATTTCTTTGTTGATCTCTTTTTTGCGAGTATCGAAACGCAAAGTTTCTTTGAACTCAACTGTTAGACCCTCGCCGTCTTCTATCAGTGAACTAGCATTTTTTGCAAAAGATTTAACCGCGCCGTTTTTTACCATCTGCTTGATAATATGCGCATAGTCCTCTGCACTAGAAACGTTATTTATTTTCGTAACTCGATCACCCTCGTGGTAGAGGATTATGGTCGCGTGTTTCATTATGCGGTCGAGAGGTGAGTTGTATGTTTCGACAGAGAAAACTTTTGAAAAGTCGACGGATTTTCTGTGGCGGAAAAGAAGTCCAGATTTTTTTATTATCTCTCGGTCATTTATTTCAAAATGAGAAAAATACCAATCAAGAAACAGTAGGGAAATATATACAGTTTCAAAAATAGAAAAAGTGACAATCAAGAAAATATCGTATCTAACAAACTTTACCAACCAAAAACTTTTGTACAGCGTCTCGTAGTTTCCCAAGAAAGAAATAGCGTACAGTAGTACACCGGCGACTATCTCCATAACAAAAACGTTCCGTAGAAAAACCAAAGGTCCCTCTTTTACGATAATCCTCCTCATGTGGTTATTTTAGCACAGATAAAATACGGTGCATTTTTTGTGTTTGTTGGTATTGACATATTATTACTTAGTAGTATAATTGTAAGCAGATAGTTCTCAATCCTGAAACTATCTTTCAAAGGGTTAGCAAAATGACCGAAGAAAGACGCAAGGAACTGGCTCTGCTCGTTCTCGAGAAGATGGTTGTGGAACGTGGGATTCCTGCTGGGGACGCTCTCCGGCGAGACGTCGGCAATCTGGCCAAGAAGTTGCAGGTCACGACTGAAGAGCTGATGGAACTCTATCAGTCCTTCGTCCCGAAGATGCTCGGTCTGACGTTCGGGTTCGGAAAGGTGGACCTGATCATGAGCGATCCAAGAAAGAGGTTCGACATTCAGGAGTAGTCTGTACGTACCGAAACCAAGGTGGGAGCATAGCTCTCTTAAACGGGTAATTGTACCTCCCGCGTAAGCGGTAAGGGCAGAACAAGAACCGTATCCTCGTTTCGGTTGGGTGGGTGGTGTCACGTTGTGGCATCACCCGCTTTTTTTATATTAAAAATATGTGAGAGTTTAAGCCGGGCTATGTGTGATAGAATAGGTCAATGAAAACCCTCAAAAAGATTGTTTTTGTTAGCATGTTATTTCTGCCTGTTATAGCTCTAGCCCACCAGCCGAGACTTACCACGACGACTTTCACACAAGTCGTTGATCCAGAGATATCAAAAGCCTACTACGGCGCTTCTTTGTCTGAACCACACGTGTACAAAATCAGTTCAGCGAACCATTTTGATTTATACGTCAACATTTTGGTTCCAGATATCGCGGGACAGAGTAAAGACGTTTCTTTTAACATAATAAAAACCGGCAACCCGACACCTATCTTTACGGGAGATGCAGAAAAGTCAGAATGGAAAAAGCTTTCTGAGCCTTTTGGTCACGACAACTACTGGCAAGGTCCTGAATACAAAGCCAAAGTGGGTGAAGGCGAGTACACTGTCACCGTGTGGAGCAAAAACCCAGCTAGTCACTACTCACTTGCGATAGGTGAGATAGAAAAGTTTGATTTCAAAGAAACAGTGAACACAATAAACCTCATCCCAACAATAAAGAAAACTGTTTTCAACAAAAACCCAATAGACTTTATACTTTCGCCGATCGGCGCGGGTTATATTTTGATAATGTATATCTTGGCATTTATTCTCGGTTTCATTTATCGCTTTGTTGTAAAGAAAGTCGCAGATAAAAAACTAAAGAGCGATGTCGCAAGTGGCGCACCTATAAAACCTTCTCGAAACATTGGTTTCAAAGACCGTCTGGTCCGCGCTGTTATCGGCCTCGCCCTCCTACTCTGGGCAATAACTACAACTTGGAGTCCAATCCTCATTTTCTTCTCCGGCTTTGCATTTTTTGAAGCGATATTCTCTTGGTGCGCCTTTTACTCTGCAATAGGGAAGAATACTTGTGAGTAATTTTACATATTGACAACTAGTGTTTTATTAATTATAGTAACAAAGGACCAAAAGGCCGTAGTGAGCCTATTCCCTGAAAGGAAAATCACGTGAAAAAAGCAAGCTTGGAAATCCCGAAGGCGATTCAGGAAATCATCCCGACTTCACCCGCCAAGAAGGGATTCTTCGGAGCCGTGAAGCTGTTCGCTGATCTGACGCTGTACGCAGCGGGCTCAGATGAGTTTCGCGAAGACCTTCGGGTTAATGGCGTGCTCTCTTCCGCTCAGAACGGGAACGCTGTACGGAACCTTCTCCTCCTTACTCGGTCTTGCACGAGAATGACCGGGTTCGTGAAAGAGAACTACATGGAAAGACCCTCGATCGAAGTCACGATTTACAACGACAAGACCGTGGTCGCAAAGTTCCTCGCAGTCTTCTGGCATGGTGGCAATATCGCTGTCGTCGAACCGCTGGTGCTTTGGGACACCCACTCTGGCGAGCCGACCCTCATTCGGGTTAATGGCGGAACCTTCAGGCTCGCTCCGTAGATCATGCGCTTTGGAGATTAGCGCTTAACTCCAACCCCGCGAGGCATCGCGGGGTTCTTCGTATCTAAATAATTAAAATGCTAAAATATATCCATGGAAAAATTACAAAAAAAATTGTTTTTCTTAAAAATTTTGATAATAGCTTCTGTAGCTGTGGCGATTCTACTCTTTGGTAGTTTAGCAGACAACGTGGTCTACTGTATTAAAGCTCCTTGTCCTGGAAATGATAGTGCAATGATTGCACAAGATATTTATTCAAAAATTACTTTCAACGGTTTTTTTACAAACAACCATATAGCTGTGGGGATTAAGAATTTCATTCAAAATGATCTAAATATGGCTGTATCAGCAGGTACAATCTATTCAACCATATCTTTTATTATTACTGTGGCTGTGTGGTATATTCTGATTTCTATATTTTTCTTTCTCGCAAAGAATTTGATAAAAAAAGTAAAAAATCAAAATGGTTCCCTCTAGAGGAGGCGAAAAAGGTTGTTTACCCAAACATTTTATGAACAAAGCCAAAGTGATAAAAGATACAGTAATATTTGTAAAAAAATCTCTTGAAGGAGAAGGTACTGGTCATGATTGGTGGCATATAGAAAGAGTTAGAAATAATGCCAAAAATATTTGTAAAAGTGAAAAAGCAGATAAGTTCATCGTGGATCTGGCTGTTTTGTTGCACGATGTCGGTGATAGAAAG
>JBEBJM010000039.1:0-5737 GCA_040079895.1 Nitrospira sp. | reverse complement strand
TTTAGTTTTTCAATAAAATTTTTATGGATATACTTCAAATACTTACACAAAAAGGTGTTTTGGCTGAAAAGGATATATCCACAATATCTGAAGAAGCCGTATCTTCTGGTGCAACTATAGAAGAAGTTTTGATGAAGCGGGGAGTTTCTCCAAAGGATATTTTGCTGGCAAAAGGGGAGTTTTTTGATGTCCCGACAAAAAGTCTGGAGGGTTTTTCTTCTTCACCAAAAACTCTAGAATATATCCCAGAAGAAACAGCAAGTCACTACAAAGTTTTTCCTCTGTCGGTGGAAAACGGCGTCTTGGAGGTTGGAATGGTTGATCCAGACAACATAGAAGCACGAGACGTCTTGAACTTTATTTCTTCAAAGGTTGATTTGCCCCTAAAAATTTTCCTTATAACAGAAGAGGATTATGATAAGGCTTTTTCGTCATACAAAGGTCTAACTAGTGAGGTTTCAAAGTCTTTGTCAGAAATAGAGATGGAGATGAAGAGGGATATGGAGGAGAAAGAGGCAAAAGGGAAAACTCAAAATCCAGACGAAGAGGAGGACGCCGATGCGGATGTTAGTCAGGATAAAAAAATAAACGAGGATGCTCCTATAACAAAAATATTTGCGACTATTTTGCGATACGCGACGGACGGAAACGCTTCAGATATACACATCGAGCCTTGGAGAGAAAATGTAAAAGTGCGTTTTCGTGTTGACGGTGTTATGAACACTAGTTTAGTTTTGCCTTTGAAAATCCATTCATCTCTTGTGGCAAAGATAAAACTAGAATCAAAGATGAGACTAGATGAAAAGCGTAAACCTCAAGACGGTCGTTTCACTATTCGTCTAGAGGGAAGAAGAATCGATTTCCGTGTTTCTACTTTTCCCACATATTTCGGTGAAAAAGTGGTTATGAGACTTTTGGATCAGGAAAAAGGTGTTCAAAAACTAGATTCTTTGGGTATTAGTAAGAAAAATCTAGAAATGATAAGGAAAGCTATAGAAAAACCATATGGACTAATACTCATCTCTGGTCCTACTGGTTCAGGAAAGACAACAACACTTTACTCCATGCTAAACGAGGTGGATCGCGAACATCAAAACGTACTTTCTCTAGAAGATCCTATTGAATACAACATAGAGGGGATGTCGCAGTCGCAGGTTAGAGCGGAGATAGGGTATACGTTTGCATCTGGTCTTCGAACCACACTCCGTCAGGACCCAGACGTTATTATGGTGGGTGAGATTCGAGATAAAGAGACAGCACAACTTGCTATCCAAGCGGCTCTTACTGGACACCTCGTGTTTTCAACTATCCACACCAACTCGGCTACTGGAGTGATACCTCGTCTTATAGATATGGGAGTCGATCCGTACCTTATTGCTCCTACTTTAGTTTTGGCTATAGCTCAGAGACTTACTTTGGCACTTTACCCCGGAACAGGTACTCCTGTGCCTATGGAGGGAAGTCTAAAGGTTATGATAGATAAACAGTTTGCTGATCTACCAAAGAAATATTTGGATGATCTAGACTTTACTGACAAAGTCTACAACCCAGAATCAACAAAAGAATGCCCATCTGGTACAAAAGGGCGTATGGCTGTTATGGAAGTGTTTGAAATGGATAAGGATTTGGAAAACGTTATCTTGAAAAACGCTAACGAGCTTGAGATTTCCAGAGTTGTTCGTTCAAAAGGAATGTTAACAATGAAAGAGGATGCTATTATTAAAGCGATGAACAAGGTAATTCCTTTTGAGGAAGTGAATCTGTTATAATATAATATAAAAAATATGGCCAAAGATATAAAACAACTAAAAATACTTTTGATTGATGACGATCGTTTTCTGCTCGATATGTATTCTCTGAAGTTTAAAAGTGCTGGTATAGAAATAGAGACTTCATCTACCACAGATAGTGCCATGGTTAAACTAAAAGGCGGAAGTGTTTATGATGTGATCATACTAGATATTATTATGCCGGGTATGGACGGTTTGAGTCTCGTAAAAGCCATAAAGACAGAAAAACTTTCACCCACCGCAACTATTATTATGTTAACCAACCAAGCCGATGATTTTGAAAAAGCTAAAGGACTAGGTGTTGATGGTTATATAATAAAAGCATCTTCTATTCCTTCCGAAGTCGTCAATACTGTTTTTGGTATTTATCAAGATAAGAATAAATAATAATGGCTACAAACTCTAAAGAACTATTTGAAGAACTTGTCACTATACTTATAAACGAAAGAGCTTCTGACTTACATCTTTCAGAGGGAAGACAGCCTATTATTCGTGTATCTGGATCACTCCTACCCCTAACAAAGTTTCAGCCGATGACTCATCAGGATATGAAAGGTATTTTGGATGAGATTTTGGACGACAAAAAGAGGGCAATATTTGCAGAGAAAAAAGAAGTTGACTTTGCTTACCAAAAAGAAGACGAAGCTCGTTTCCGAGGTAACGCTTTCTACCAGCTGAACAAAATCAGCATAGCTTTGCGTATTATTCCAAAACAAATAAAAACTCTAAAAGATCTCGGTCTACCAAGTATACTAGAGGAGTTTACGAACAAACAGCAGGGTTTCTTTTTGGTTGTGGGTCCTACTGGTCAGGGTAAAAGTACAACTCTGGCTACTATGATAGATATGATAAATGAAAAGCGGTTGGAGCATATCATAACTATCGAAGATCCTATTGAATATATTTTCGAATCCAAAAAATCCATCATAGATCAACGCGAGGTGGCTCAAGACACACCAGACTTTTCAACCGCACTTCAGGGTATGTTTCGTCAGGATATAGACGTGCTTATGATCGGTGAAATGCGTACACCATCTGATATCTCTGTTGCTGTAACAGCTGCTGAAACTGGACACCTCGTGTTCTCAACTCTTCACACAAACACAGCATCTCAAACCATAGAGCGTATTATCGATTCTTTTGATTCCACTCAACAGACACAGATTCGCATTCAGCTAGCATCGAGTTTACTCGGTATTCTATCGCAGAGACTTATTCCTCGTGTGTCTGGTGGTCTTGTTCCAGCTATTGAACTTTTGATAAACAACACAGCTGTCGCAAACCTTATTCGTGAGAACCGTACACACGAAATCAACTCTGTTATAGAAACAGGATCAGACTTGGGTATGATAGATCTAAATAGATATTTGAGTGATTTGGTAAAAGCAGGGGAGATATCTATTGAAAATGCTTATCTGTATTCACAAAACACAAAAGGTCTAGATCGAATGTTATAAAAAAATGATTTTTAAATATCAAGCTATAAAAACCACAGGAGAAAAAGTTGACGGAGTCATCGACGCTTTTAACGTAGATGTTGCTATAGAGCAGTTGCAAAAAAGAGGTTTAACTATCACCAACATAAAAGACTCCGAAGAGAAAAAGAATCAGTTTGGTTTTTTGGCTTCCTTTTTTAACAGAATATCAAACAAAGATATAGTTATCCTCTCTCGCCAGATGGCTACACTGTTTTCAGCGCAGGTCTCTGCTCTGCGAGTTTTTCGACTTCTCGGATCTCAAGTAGAAAATCCTACTTTGCAAAACTATTTGTATTTGATAGCGGATGATATTCAGGGCGGTAGTGCCATATCAGCAGCTCTTTCAAAATATCCAGACGCTTTCACGCCTTTTTATGTGAATATGGTTAAATCCGGTGAAGAGTCTGGAAAGCTAGACGAGATCTTTAACTATCTTGCTGACTATCTAGACAGGTCATACGAAGTAACATCAAAAGCTAAAAACGCTCTGATCTACCCAGCCTTTGTCGTGGCTACTTTTATTGGAGTTATGATTTTGATGCTTACCGTTATTATTCCTAAAATCGCTTTGATGATAACGGATTCTGGACAGCCTATACCTATATATACACAGGCGGTTCTATGGATAAGTTCATTTTTCATACATTATGGTGTGTTTCTGGCTGTTGCTCTGGTTATATCTGGATTTCTTGGATGGAAATATATTCAAACAGAAGAAGGGTCTATACTTTTTGATCATGTTCGTCTGGATATACCATACCTAGGTGATTTGTATCGCAAACTCTACCTCTCTCGTATTGCTGACAACATGAACACTATGATCATCAGTGGTATACCTATGTTACGTGCTCTGGAAATCACTTCAAACGTTGTGGACAACCGCATATTTAAAGCTATTTTGGATAATGCCATAAAAAGCGTAAAAGAGGGAACATCTCTATCGAACGCTCTAGGTCAATACAAAGAAATCCCGCCGATTATGTCTCAAATGATAAAAGTCGGAGAGGAGACGGGGGAGTTGGGTAACATATTGAAATCACTTTCAAACTTTTACCAAAGAGAAATGATAAACGCTGTTGATACTATGGTGAGTTTGATAGAACCTATTATGATTGTGGCTCTGGGTATCGGTGTCGGTGTTTTGCTCGCGTCGGTTTTGATGCCTATATATAACATTGCATCGGTTAGTTAACCGATAGGTAATATATAAATATAATGAAAAAAGTACTACATAAAGGTTTTACCCATGCACTAAGTCTAGGTAAGTTTTTAAAATATAATTATTCATTTAAAATTCGTAGTTTAAATAGATATAACTTAGTGCGTGGGTTTACCCTCATAGAACTTTTAGCGGTCATATCTATTATAGGACTTCTTTCTTCTGTTATTTTGTCATCACTAGCTAAAGCAAGAGATAAGGGGGCAGATGCCAATATAAAAGCCAATTTATCAAATGCTCGTACGCAAGCAGAGCTTTTTTATGCAGATAATTCTGATAGTTATGGTGGGGTTTGTGGTATCGCAGCCGCTCCTGGCGGGTCACCTTCTATTCGCTCTCTCGTTACTGCTGCGGGAGCTACATATGGGTACACGGCAGTAAACGGCGATTTTTTAATTGCAAAAGCTAGTAATTTAACCACTGTTACTTGTCATTCCACTGCTTCTGATTGGGCTGCTGAGGTTCCACTGAAAAGTGGTGGCATGTGGTGTGTTGACAGCAAGGGTTCATCAAAAGCTGAAATTGGGGTGGGGGCAAATAACTCTCTTGAAGCTAATTCTGTAGTTTGTGATTAGTTTGTATTTAAATACTATTTATCCACAGGGGGACTTTTCATTGTGTTATATGAGCCGTATAATATACATATTCGTTTAGAAAACGGTAATCTCCAAAAGGAGATTGAGCGGTCGAGCAGATTTAATTTAATTATCAAAGTTTGTTTAATAATTTATAACATAATTTATGTCAAAAAGATTTAATCGAGGTTTTACACTTATTGAGTTGCTCGTCGTTATCGCTATTATTGGTATTCTATCTTCAGTTGTATTGGCTTCCCTAAACACAGCTCGAAGTAAAGGTTCAGATGCTGCTGTAAAAGCCAATCTAAACGGCATCAGAGCTCAAGCAGAATTATATTACGACACTAACGGTAACTACACTTCAGTTTGTACTGACCCTCAAGTCGTTAAGCAAATGAGTGCAGCTGCTTCTACAACAAACTCTAGTTTTGTAGTACAAGGTAATGCCGGGACTTCTTGTTCTGGTGCGGCAAATACATATGTTATTTCTGCTCCATTGAAAACTACTGGTGCTGGATACTGGTGTATAGATAACGGAGGTAACTCAAAGAACGAAGCTACTTTTCCGGCAGGAGGTGCAACAGCTTGTCTATAATAACTGTTTAAAAAGTTTAGTTTATCACACAAAAACCGCCTCTGGCGGTTTTTGTTTTGTAAAGATTGACTGTCTCT
>JBEBJM010000038.1:0-5998 GCA_040079895.1 Nitrospira sp. | reverse complement strand
ATAGTTATACAGGGTAAGACTTTTTCTGTTGAAGTTGCCAAAACAGAAGCTGAACTAAAAAAGGGTTTGTCTGGTCATAAGCCACTTTTGGACAACGAAGGGATGATTTTTCTTTTTGACAGAGAAGATACATATGGTTTTTGGATGAGAGATATGCTTTTTCCTATTGATATTATTTGGCTAACAAAAGATTGGAAGATTACTCATATAGAAAACTCTATTGCTCCAGAAACTTATCCAAAAGTCTATTCTTCGACGTTTCCATCAAAGTACGTTTTGGAGGTTTCTGCTGGTACAGCCGAAAGGCTCGGTTGGGAAATAGGTGATGCGGTATTATTTTATAAGAAATAGCCCCAAAAAACACTTATAAATTGCCCTGTTTTTGGCGGTTCACTTTACATCTCTTTTTTTTGTTACTTATTATCTGATTTGCTATTTATCCACTTTTTTTGAGGTTGCTTTGGGGTATAATAAATGAACATTTTTTGAAATATTGATAAGTTTTCTCTGATTTCTGTAAGTTTTTCTCTGAAATTATAGAAAAATCATTAATTTTTAAAAGAAATTGTGAAAATTATTAATAATTTAATTCCTTACAACAATGAGCATATCAGTAACAAAACATGACGGTACAAAAGTTCCATTCAATGCGGATAAGATAAACCGTTCAATCGAGAGGGCGTGTTATGGTTTGTCGGATCCAGTATCAAAAGTTACTCAGATTGCTACGGAGACACAACTCACACTATATGATGGAATCACAACTGACGAAATGGATCAGGCTACTATAAATGCAGCTATTCAAAATATAAAAGACGATATATCTTATGACAGAATCGCAACAAGACTTTTTCTTAAAGTTATTTATAGACGAGTAGTTGGTGATTATGAACACGACAGAGATGTATTAACCAAACTTCATAAGGATGCTTTTTTAAAGTTTATACCAAAAGGTATATCTATAGGACGTCTCGATAAGCGAATGGCGGAAAAGTTTGATCTGGTTAGATTATCAGAGGAGTTAAATCTTGAACGAGATGAGCTTTTTCAATATACAGGCATTTCAACAGTTGCATCTTTGTATATATTGAAAGACGAAAAAGGAAATTATCTAGAAACACCGCAAATATTTTGGATGAGAGTTGCAATGGGACTTTCATACAACGAACAAGATCCAACAGCTTGGGCTATTCGTTTTTATAACAAGATGTCAAAAATGGATTATATTCCTGGAACATCTACAAACCTCGGCTCTGGAACATCTCGACCAGCCCTATCAAACTGTTTTGTTTTGGAGATGCATGACGATATGGAACATATTGCAAAAACTGTTGCGGATGTGATGCTTATTTCAAAAGCTACTGGAGGTGTAGGACTTTCTCTAACAAAACTTCGTGCTAGTGGCTCTCCTCTAAAATCAAACAACGGTGCATCATCTGGGCCAACTCCTTTTGCTAAAATCATAGATACGGCTATCAGGGCTATTATGCGCGCAGGTAAACGTCGTGGGGCTTTGTGTTTCTATATGGAACCATGGCATTTGGATTTTCCGGAGTTTTTGGATTGGAAACATAATGCAGGAGATGATCATATGAGAATGCGAACTGCAAACACCGCTGCTTTTATTCCAGATGAGTTTATGAAGCGTGTTAGAAGTGGTGATGATTGGTATATGTTCGATCCAGCAGAAGTAGATCATTTGGATGAGCTATATGGCGAAGCTTTCTCTTTAAAATATAAAAAATATGTAGAAATGGCTGAAAGAGGTGAGCTTCGAGCTTTCAAAAAGATTCCAGCTCAAGAACTTTTCAGAAAAATACTAGTTTCTTTGCAGTCTACTTCACATCCGTGGCTTACATGGAAAGATCCTATAAACGTTCGTGCATTAAACAACAATACAGGAACTATTCATTTGTCTAACCTTTGTACAGAGATTTGTTTGCCACAGGATAGAGAAAATATTGCTGTATGTAACCTTGCATCACTCAACCTTGCACCACATATTCATAATAAAGAAGTTAATTGGTCTAAACTAGAAGAGTCCGTTCGTTTAGTTGTTCGCCAACTAGATAATCTCATCGATATAAATCAGTTACCAATAAAAGAGGCGGTAAAGTCAGATAGTGAGAACAGAGCAGTTGGTCTTGGTGTGATGGGTCTTTCTGATGTTTTGGAGCAACTTGGTATGGCATATGACTCACCACACGCTTGGGATTTTACAGACAGGATTTTTGAGTTTGTTTCTTATATGGCGATAGATGAGAGTGCAAACCTAGCACAGGCCCGAGGCTCTTATAAAAACTTTGAAGGTTCTGGATGGTCAAAAGGTTTAGTGCCTGTTGATACTTTGGATCGATTAGAAAAAGAGCGAGGTATTCCGCTTGCAGTAACAAAAGAGTCTCGTCATAAGGGTTTGGATTGGAATATTCTTCGAGCAAAAGTTAAAAAAGGTATGCGTAATTCAACTCTTATGGCAGTAGCCCCAAACGCAACTATCGGTTTGGTTGCTGGTACTGTTCCAGGAATCGACCCTCGTTTTGCTCAAGTATTTTCTCGCAACACTCTTTCTGGAAAATATCTTGATATAAACCATAACTTAGTAAAAGATTTAACCAACCTAGGTATTTGGGAAAAAGTAAAAGGTCAAATAATAGAGTTCCAAGGCGACATATCAGGAATTGATGAGATACCAGAACATCTAAAAAATGTATATAAAACTTCTTTTACAACATCACCATATGCGTTTATAGAAGTGGCCGCTCGAGCACAAAAATGGATTGATCAGGCTCTTTCTCGAAACATGTACCTAGAAACTCGTGATATAGATGAGACAATGAAAATCTACAATACTGCTTGGGAAAAAGGTGTGAAGACGACATACTATCTACACATGAAACCTCGACACACAGCAGAACAAAGTACAACAAACGTTAACAAGGCACAGAAAATGGGCAAAATCGGTTTCGGAGCTTTGAACTTTGCTTCATCTCCAGCTTTTTCTGCTCCATTACAAAAGTCTCTAGAGATGATTGAGCCAGTTGTAGTCTCTCCCGTATTAACTCCAACAATTTCTCCTGTTCTAGAAAAAGAAGTTTTGGAGAGTGTGACTTTCGAAGAAGAGATACTTGTATCAACAACTACAGTTAAAACGAATGTAAACCATGAACCTGTTACAACTGTTGTTTCTGAACATGTTGTAATAAAAGACGTTGCTTCTGTTCCACATAACGAGAGAAATGAGTATAGAACACTCGAGAGTATAGCTCAAAAAAATGTTATCGGACCAGAAGATCCAGCAGAGGATGAAAACAATGTTTGTATTTCGTGCCAATAATTATTAATTAATAAAAAATCATGACACTTATAGGAAAACCATCACCAACAGATATGAACTTGCACCCACTAAACTACAAGTGGGCATATGATCTATATAACCAAGCTGTCAGAAACACCTGGTTTCCTCACGAGATTGCTTTGAAAGAGGATTTGGAAGATTTTGAAAAGATGACAGAGGATGAGAGACACGCTGTAAAGTTTCTTATGGCATTTTTCAACCCGGCAGAACTCATTGTAAACAGATCTATTGCTTTGGGAATATATCCATACCTAAAGAGTCCAGAGTGTCACCTGTATCTAGCAAAACAAATGTGGGAGGAAGCAAACCACTGTGTGGCCTTTGAGTATGTGTTGGAAACTTTTCCTTTC
Source organism: Nitrospira sp. (assembly GCA_040079895.1). Taxonomy (GTDB): domain Bacteria; phylum Patescibacteriota; class Minisyncoccia; order Phycocordibacterales; family DATDWN01; genus C7867-006. The sequence continues at coordinate 2,293 of JBEBJM010000038.1, read as the reverse complement.
GATAAAGAAACTATTTTCAACACACACCTAGAAGTTCCATCGATGTTGGCAAAAGAAGCATATATAAACAAATATATGAAACGAATGACGGATGATAAGCTAGATATTTCAACTGTTGATGGTAAAAAAGATTTTATACGAAACCTTGTTGCAACAAACATAGTGATGGAAGGTGTCTGGTTCTACTCTGGTTTTATGGTGGCACTTTCTTTCCGCCAGAGAAATCAGCTTCGAAACTTTGGATCAATGATCAACTGGGTTTTGCGAGATGAAAGTCTGCATCTAAAGTTTGGTATAAACTTGATACACAATATTCTAGAAGAGAACGTCGAACTTTTGACAGAGGAGTTTGCCGCTGAAATCAGAAACATAATCATCGAAGGTGTTGATCTTGAAGTAAACTACAACAAAGACTTGTTCCCGAACGGTATTTTGGGTCTTAACGCAGATTATGTGAACCAATACGTTCAGTACGTGGCTGATAGACGACTTCAGGAACTTGGAATGCCAAAATACTATAACGCTACAAACCCAGCAAAATGGATGAGTACAGCAACAGACGTGTTCGAGCTGGTAAACTTTTTTGAATCCCAAAACACAAGTTACGAAGTTGACGGGCATGCTTCAACAGCAAAAAAGGAGACAGTTTCAGCAGAGTAGATGTAGTCATTGTTTGACTTGTCGACAATAATAGTGTTATAGTTTGGTTTGAAAGGGGAGTTCTATGAACTTCGAAACTGTGAGAGCCGTCATTCTTCGGTTCATCTTTGTTTTCGCTATGATTTGGTGGTCATGCTTGTTCATAGTCGCCCCGTACGTCCTATTTACGGGAATGCAGTCCGCTTTCAAGTGGACCATAGTGCCACCACTTCTGTTCACCGCGTTTGTGTTGTTTGCCCCAAGCCCCAAGCGCTTGTGTGGTAAGCGCCATGACGGTTGATATGGCTCCAGACCGCTGACACTAGGTTGATGATTCTATCAACCTAGTGTCAGCGGTTTTCTCTTGTCTAAATAATTTGTTATAATTTACATACATTATTTGTAATTTATTATTGATATGATCAAAGTTGCCATAAACGGAGGAGGAAGAATCGGAAGAGCTTTTTTAAGGATTTCACAAACTCGGCAGGATGTCGAAGTTGTGGCTATAAATGATTTGGGAAACATAGACAACATTGCTTATCTCATAAAATACGACACAGCTTATGGTCAAAAGTTTGAGAGTGTAAAGGTTTCAGACGATAAAAAGAAAATAATAGTTAACGGAAAGGAAATACTATTTCTTTCAGAAAAAGAACCAGCGAACTTGCCTTGGGGTAACCTAGGTGTTGATGTGGTTGTAGAGTCAACAGGTTTCTTCACTTCTTTTGAAAAGGCGCGTAGCCACGTGAAAGCTGGAGCAAAGAAAGTTGTCATAACAGCTCCCGCAAAAGACAACGCATCCGCAGCAGACGAAGGCACGATACTTATGGGAGTTAACTGTGACACTTTGAAAGAAAAAGTCGTGACATCAAACGCCAGTTGTACAACAAACGCTGGCTCACCAGTTTTGGAAATACTTCGCAAAACAGTCGGTATAGAAAAAGCTATTTTGAATACTGTTCACGGATACACAGCAAGTCAGGGAATAGTTGATGGTCCAAATGCAAAAGATTTTAAAGAAGGTCGTGCCGCAGCGCAGAACATCGTTCCAACATCATCTGGTTCTGCTATTGCCACAACAAAAGCTATCACAGAACTAGAAGGCAAGTTCGACGGTATGGCTATGCGTGTGCCAGTCGTAGCTGGCTCTATTGCTGATATAACTTTTATTTCAAAACGCAACACAACTGTAGAGGAAATAAATGATATTTTGAGAAAAGCCTCACAAGACCCACATTGGAAAAATATTTTTACTGTTACAGAAGATCCTATCGTCTCATCTGATATCATAGGGGCAAAACATGCGTCTATTGCCGACCTGGGTCTGACACGTGTTGTTGATGGAAATCTGGTGAAAGTAATGGCTTGGTATGACAACGAAGCAGGGTATACAGCGTCGCTTATTGAGCACGTAGTGAAGACCGCTTCTTTTTTGTAAAACTAATTATTTGAAATATGAAAAATATCCTACTAATTATTATTTTGTTTCTAGGGTTAGCAGTTGGATATTTTTTCTATAACTTTAAAATAGAGAAAGTTTGTTTCGGTGATGTTTGTCCAGACAACGGCGGAACATACGTTTTTTATCGTGAGAGTCTCACAAAAGATCAGTGTATAGCCCGTGGGGGTAATCCAATAGTTGGTATAGGTT
>JBEBJM010000037.1:0-6133 GCA_040079895.1 Nitrospira sp. | reverse complement strand
TCTAACCTCGTCTCGTGGGCTCGGGATGTGTATAAGAGACAGGATTTAAAAGGTGAGCCTTTTATGGTCACTTTTTGGACCACTTGGAGTCCCGAATCTGTTGATCAGATAAAGATTTTGGATGATTATATAAATGATAGTAGTTTGGATCAGAAAAACTCTAAAATTCGTATGCTTTTGGTAAACAATCAGGAAAATCAAAAAGTTGTTTCTAATTTTGTAAAAAGGGGAGGTTATGATGTAGAAGTCCTGTTGGATGAAAGCGGTGAGGCTGGCAATAACTACGGCATAAAAACTTTACCAACGACATTCTTTGTGGGTAGTGATGGTTCAATAAAAGAAATATTTGTTGGAACGATGAATAGGTCTATGCTTGTGGATAAAATAGAAAATCTTTTGAAGTGATGGGTGTATAATTATTAGAAAACATGTCTCTTTATTTTTTAGCTAATAACATTCATTTCGCTCTAGAGTTACTCGGAGCACTAGCTTTTTTTGTTATGGCTTGGCTTACGGTTGATTCCTACTATGTGAGTAAAGACTACCATCTAATACTTAAAGTAATAGGTTTTTCTTTTGTTGGTTCTTGGCAGATCGTAGATGCCTTTAGTTTTCATGGAGATATTATTAACTTCGTCGCTTTTTTTGTCTACCTAGTCGGTTTATTTTTGATTATCATAAGCATATTGACGAGAACACGCCTAGCCAGTGTTTCAGCTGTTATTCTGTTGCCCACTTTTTCAGGTAGTGTGTCTGTTTTACAAAGTGTAGCCCTTGTTGCCTTAGCGGTGATAGCATTTTTGTCTTATCAACAGGAAAAGAAAGAATATGATAAATCAATTAGACCTTTTTGGTTAGGATTTTTATTCTTGTCTATTTCAGCTTTAATACAAACACTGTCTCAAAGTCAGGACGTCTATAATATATTATGGTACGTTGCTCGTATTTTTGATGCGATAGGTTTTGCTTCTTTTGCGTATTGGGGATGGCAATATTTGAGGTTGCGTTTGCGTGAGAGTCTAGTTCTCATTTTTATAACTATGGTTGTATTTATGTCCACAGTAGTAACACTGGCTTTCTCGACAGTTCTTATTGGTAAAATAGAAAAAGAAACTAGAAATAACCTTATAACCAATGTAAAAGTATTTAATTTCTCCGCGAAAGGTCTTATCGATCAATCCCTTGCTAATGCCAAGATGATTTCTTCCGATACTAAAATATCAAAAGCTCTCTCGACTGGGGATTATAATGTTTTAGAAAATACATTATCACAATATTTAAACGAGGGTAGTCTTGGGTTTGTCTTGGCGACAGACGCAAGTGGCGTAGTCGTTATGCGAGCACACTCTCCACAGGAATACGGCGACTCTGTTGCCAGTGAAAGATCTGTAGAAGATGCTTTGATAGGTAAAACATTTGCCACCGTAGAGTCTTCTCAAGCTGAAAGATTTTCTATTAGAGCAAGTTCTCCGGTATATAGTAATGGCAAGATCGTTGGTGTTATAGTCGCAGGTTTTCCGTTGGATAACGCTATGGTGGACGGTATAAAGAAGATAACTGGACTAGATACTACTATATATGAAAATGAAAATATCGTGGCTACAACAGCTATAGATGAAGACGGCAGAAGTCGACTTACGGGTGCACACATAGATAATGAATCTATAAAAGACGCGGTTTTAAATAAAGGTGATTCGGCGACATCTCGCGTCGTTGTAAAAGGTCTACCATTTTTAGCAAGTTATATGCCTATCATAAATGGAGACAGCAAAGTTGTTGGTATGTTCTCTGTGTCGAAACTACAGTCAGATATATTGGATATAGCAAATAGTATAAATCGTCTAACTCTGATTGTTGTAACTATTCTCTTGCTGATTCTGTCTTATCCTATTTACGTTGTAACTAAACGTTTGATTGTTGATACGCAAATACAATAAGGTGTATTATTAAAATAATATATGAAAGTTTTTCGTAAAATTTTTCTAAATGATTATTTATGGCTAGTTGTTGTAGCAACAATGATTATCATAGTAGGTTTTTTTATAACTGAAGACGTCGTAAAAAATGAGGATACGGAGTTGAAAGGGGATATGTTTAGGTTGGCCCAGACTTTTGCTGGGTCAATTGATGCTGATAGGTATCAAACTATTCAAAGTAGCCCGTCAGATAATGATAATCCAGATTATAAAATTGTCCGTAAGCAACTTATTGAATTGGGGAATATAAATAAAGACGTCGGTGTGAAGTGGATCTATACTCTTGTCCCAAGAGATGGTCAGATAGTTTTTTCTGTTGATTCTATAGAGGATTCAAACCATAGTGAACCGGGCGACATATACACAGAAGCTAGTCCTGATTTTAGAAAAGCAGTAGATCAAGCTTGGGTTTATGGTAAGGATTCCCTTGGAGATATTGAACCTTATACAGATAGATGGGGGACTTTTATCTCTATTTTAACTCCTATACGAGACAAAGAGACTGATATCGTAATAGGTGTTTTGGCTATTGACCTAGACTACTATCATTTTTATAAGAATAAAATAAATAATATAAAAGCTTTGCTTTATAGTATCACTCTGGCTGTAGCTTCTATATTTATTTTAGTTCGTTCTCACAGAATTATTTCCAAAAGAAAAGATAGAAAATTGATTGATTCTATAAGTGAAGAAAGAAATAAGGCAGAGCATATGGTAAAAGAGAGGACAAAAGAGCTTAATGAAGAGAAAACTAAACTAATATCATCTATAAACAGTATATCTTTTGGTTATATTTTGACAGACATAGATGGTAACATAGTTCTTTCTAACCCATCTCTTTTCAAAATATTACAAATAGATAGTAGTCCAAAATCCCTGAGCGATTTCTCTAAACTTTTTGAGAAAAATAATCTTCTAGCTTATTTTAAAAGTTGTTTTGATTCAAAACATTCTGATATTGCCAACGATATAGAATATAAAAATAAATTATTAAAAATATTCTGTTCTCCAGTTATAGACGGAGATCATGCTATTGGATACGTATTTTTGATTGAGGATGTTACTGAGGTGAGAATGATGGAGAGAAGTAAGGACGAGTTTTTCTCTATAGCTTCTCATGAGTTGAGGACACCTTTGACTGCTATACGTGGAAACTCGCAGATGCTTCGAGAGGATTATAGGGATCAGCTCACAAATAAAGATATGGCAGAAATGATAGATGATATATATGATTCCAGCGTTCGTCTTATAGATATAGTTAACGACTTCCTTAGTGTTTCTAGGTTGGAACAGGGTAGAGTGGAGATAAAAAAAGAAAAGTTCAATGTTTCAGATATTATAAATAAATCTATGAACCTCGTAGAGACCATGTCAAAAAGTAAGGGTCTGGATTTGAGCTACTCACTAGTAGAAGGTGTAAATCATATGGTTTTTAGTGATAAATCAAAAGTAGAGCAGGTTATGTTAAATCTTTTGGGTAATGCTATAAAGTTTACAAATAAGGGTTCAATAAAAATAAAAACAGAAGATATAGGTGGTTTTATAAAGATAATGGTTACTGATACAGGGGTCGGTATTTCGGAGAAAAATGAGCCACTCTTGTTTAGAAAGTTTCAGCAGGCCAATGAAAATATACTAGCCCGAGATGTAACTCAGGGAACAGGTCTGGGACTATATATATGTCATCTTATCATCTCAAAATTGGGCGGGACTATAGGTTTGGAGAAAAGTGTTGTCGGGGAGGGGAGCACGTTTTCCTTTACACTGCCTTTAGTTGATGATAAAATTATTTAACTAGTTTTTAATTTTATTATAAGTTAGAAAAATATGGCAAAAATATTATTTATGGCCTAGGACGATCCTCTAATGTCCAGAATGTATGAGAGAGCTTTTCGTGCTAGTGATTATACTATGGAGATAGCTTCGGATGGAGAAGAAGCCCTTTCAAAACTTGAAAAAATGGATGTTTTGCCGACAGTTATTCTTTTGGATGTTATGATGCCAAAGAAAAACGGTTTTGATGTTCTTAAGGAGTTAAAAGAAAACGATAAGTTTAAAAATATACCAGTTATAATGCTAACTAATCTAGCTGGTGAAGATGATGCTGAGAAGGGTCTAAGTCTTGGTGCTATTGTGTACCTAATAAAAAGTCAGTACGATCCAAAACAAATAGTCGATAAAGTAAGAGAGATAGTGGATGCTTCGGATAGGGATAGTGGTGTGCCAAAGGTAAATGTCGAAGTGAAAGATATAGAAGATAAATAAAAATACAGAAAAGATATATGGAACAAAAAAAATCAATAATTACCCCTATAAATATCATAATATTATTAATAGTTTTACTTGTTCTATCTGCTGGTTCAGGCTTCTATTTTTACAGTAAGGCAACAGGGGATCCTAACAAAATAGCCCAAAAAGAGCTGGCTAGCACTATAGCTGTCATAGGGCGCCTTATGGTTTTGCCAACAAACGAGACTCCTACTATGGCCATAGTTTCCGACCCAGAAAAACTAAAGGACCAGCCATTTTTCGTAAATGCAAAGAAGGGGGATAGGGTTCTTATATATACAGAATCCAGAAAAGCCATACTATATAGCCCATCACAGCACAGGATTGTCGAGGTTGCGCCAATAAATACTAGTGGTGTAAAGTAGTATATGTGGATAAAATGTTTGCTACGATTAAATTATAGATTATACTGTAAAAACAATTATGAAGAAAAATATATCAATCACACTGTTAGTATTATTAGTTTTGGTTAGTTCTGCATCATTTTATTTTTATAAGAAAACAGTTACTTTGAAAACTGATCCTAACGCTAAGGCTCAAGAGGAGGCTGTAAGTATTGTCGCTCAAGTTGGTAAACTAATTATATTGCCTGAAGGAGAGACTCCTACTGTGGCTACGGTTTCTGATCCAGAAAAACTAAAAGATCAATCATTTTTTGCAAAGGCAAAAGTCGGAGATAAAGTTCTACTATATCAAAACGCAAAAAGAGCATACTTATATGATCCAGTAGCTAACAGAGTTCTAGAGGTTGCACCTATAAACCTTGGCAGTGCAAATACATCAGCACAGACACCTACTCCATCTTCTTCAAAGACTACAACTATTACAAAGAAGAAATAATTTTATAAATCAAAAATAATATAAAGAAATATGGAAAACACAGAAAATATGTCAGAAGTTTCAATGGATTCAGCTGGTAAGAAGGGGATGACTGTAGCTAACAAGATACTTATTGTTTTGATTGTCGTCGCGGCTGTTTCAGGTGTATTTTTCTACAACAAAACACGAGTGTTACAGCAGGACCCAAATAAAGTAAACGAGGCAAAGATAATGGCTTTGGTTGAGAAAGTTAACAAAATCATAGATCTACCAAAAGGAGAAACTCCAGTGATGGCTACTGTATCTGATCTAGCTCCTCTTGCCGGAAATCCTTTCTTTGCAAAAGCAAAAGTTGGTGATGAAGTGCTTTTGTACCCAGTGGCAAGACAAGCATATTTGTATAACCCAGGAGATAATATTATTGTAGAAGTTGCATCACTAAATATAGGTCAATAAAAATTATAGATTATAAACTAGAAAATAGAATCTAGACAGGTTATAATTGAGATATGAAAGATCAGTTACTACCTTCTAGGTTTTTATTTTGTCTTTTTTTTCTTCTATTTTTTATTTCAACAAATGTTTTTGCTGATGAGTTTAGTTCATCCGGTTTTAAAGTTTTAGATCCTGTGGTTCAACCGGCAGGTTATTCTACTTCAGCGGGATTTCAGTTGTGGTCAACTTTGGGGGAGATTGGTCTTGGAACTAGTTCAGCTTCTTCTTTTCAGTTAGGTTCTGGATTTTTACGTTTTCCTTTTGCCTCAACTCCATCTGTCTCTGTTAGTGCTGGCGACAGTCAGGTAACTTTAACTTGGACTGCTTCTACCGGTTATCTTGGCTGGACGGCATCTGGTTATAGTGTAGGGCAGTCCACAGCTTCGGGTGGTCCTTATACGTATACTTCTTTGGGAAACGTTTTAAACTCTACTAGGACAGGACTGACAAACAATACTACTTATTATTTTGTGATAGTGGCAAAAGACACATTCGGGAACTTTATAGCCACATCAACCCAAGTTTCAGCTATGCCCGTTTCTTCTGGTTCAAAT
>JBEBJM010000036.1:0-6271 GCA_040079895.1 Nitrospira sp. | reverse complement strand
TAATAAAACTTATATTAAATTAGCACACTTTATGGAAAATAAAAACAAAAAAAGTAAATTGTGGTTCAGCGCTAAGAAATATGGATGGGGATGGGTTCCTATAAGTTGGGAGGGTTGGACTATTACCCTTCTTTATATCGTGGCAATAACTCTCAATTTTATGGACATTGATAAGACTTCGCATTCAGGAAGCGACACTCTTATAAGCTTCGCTATTCCTTTTGTAATAAATACAATCTTTCTTTTGATAATTTGTTACGCACGAGGTGAAAGACCAAGGTGGAGATGGGGTGAGAAATGATTGACATCATTTCGCAAGACCTTGAACGTTTTGTACTCAAAATGTGAAAGGTGTACAGTTCCTGTAAGGAAGATAATCTATTTTATTCTGAAATTAATTAAGCCCTGAAGAATGTGCTTTCGCAGATACTTCAGGGCTTATTATGAGTGACATCCGCGAACGGCGGAGAGAAGACTGTAGGCCTCTTCGATGGCCTCGTCTTGTTTCATTCCTTCTGGCACCTTACGACATTCTCGTATGATGTTGTTGATACGAGAGACGTACGGAGTACCGGGTCCCTCGTACATGACGATCTCGTCAAAAATATCTTCCAGGTCCTTCATGACCCTCTCCTTCTCCTCGGAAGGCCAAGGGCGGTCTTTTGACCCGCTTGGGTCAGAGAGGATAATCCTCGTCTCGTCCACGGTCACCTCCAGTACCATTGTAACACATAAGTATAAAAAATCAACCTTACCTACCCCTGATGCTCTATGTCAAGTTTCTTCTTTGGAGTTACGCCATTTGCAATAAGCATGGTCTCAAAATCTGCTCTTTCTATTGTCTCTACTTCTATGAGTCTCTGAGCTATGGCTTCTAGGAGTGCCTTATTTTCTGTGATTACTTTATGAGCTTTTGTTTCTGCTTCTCGCATTATTTTAGAAACTTCAGCGTCTATATCTGCTCCAACCTTTTCTGAATATTCTTTATCCTCTACTCCTCTTCCATATAAAACTTGTCCTCCTTGTCCTTCAAGGGCAATAGGTCCCAAAGCATCTGACATTCCATATTTTGTAACCATATCCCGAGCTAGTGCTGTCGAAACCTGTAAATCATTTGATGGACCTGTAGTTAAGTCGTTAAACATTATTTTTTCTGTAACATATCCGCCGAGCGAAACCGCTATATCATCTAGAAATTCTTTTTTTGATTGTAATTTTGTATCTTCAAGCGGAAGTTTCAAAACATATCCTGCTGCACGACCACGAGCGATTATTGAAATTTTGTGAACAGGATCTGCGTACGGAAGAAGTGATGCAAGAACAGCGTGACCTGCTTCGTGATACGCAGTTAACTCTTTTTCTTTTTTAGAAAGAATGTGACTCCTTCTTTCAGGACCTAGCATAACTTTTTCTATTGAACGTATTAGGTCATACTGTGCAACTGTTGTACGGTTTTCCCTCGCAGCTAAAATAGCTCCTTCATTCATGAGAGAATACAAATCTGCACCAGAAAATCCTGGGGTTCGCTCTGCAATAACTTCAAGATTTACATCTTCAGCAAAAGGCTTTTTAGTACTATGCACCGCAAGAATGTCTTCACGGTCTTTTCTGTCTGGAAGGTCTAGAGTTACACGTCTGTCGAATCTTCCTGGACGAAGTAGGGCTGGGTCCAAAACATCTGGTCTGTTTGTTGCTGCCATTACAATAACTTTTTCATTTGGTTCAAAGCCATCCATTTCTACTAAAATTTGATTAAGTGTTTGCTCTCTTTCGTCGTTTCCCCCACCAGCACCAACCCCCCTAACACGACCGACAGCATCTATCTCATCCACAAAAATAATAGCTGGAGCATTTTTCTTTGCCATCAAAAACAAATCTCGCACACGTGAAGCTCCAACTCCCACAAACATCTCCACGAACTCTGAACCAGAAATAGAAAAGAATGCCACTCCAGCCTCCCCTGCAACAGCACGTGCAAGAAGGGTCTTTCCTGTTCCAGGCGCACCCATAAGCAAAATGCCTTTTGGTATTCTAGCCCCTATATCTAAAAACTTTTTAGGATTTCTAAGAAAGTCCACTATCTCCGCCAGTTCTTCTTTAGCCTCCTTTGCACCAGCAACGTCTTTAAAAGTCACTCTCTGACTTTTATCGTTTGGATCTATCATACGAGCTTTGGACTGACCAAAAGTCATAGCTTGCATACCTGCGCCTTTTACTTGTCGAGTAATGAACCAAATAAAAACTAGAATAAAAAGTATTGGGAAAATAATTGGTGAAAGATTTATAAACCAATACCCAAAACCTCCTTCATTTTTTATATCGATTTTTATTTTCGCTAGATCGTCTTTTGTTACACCATAGTTTACAAGAGTTTGAGATAGAGCCTCGCCCGCTTCTTTCTTTGAAGTCTTTTTCTCCCCTGCTTTGTACTCAACATCTAAACTGTCTCCACTAACCACAACTGTCTTAACCAAACCTGATTTTATATCTAGACTCAACTCTGAAATAGAAACTTGAGTTACTTTGTTTGAACTTCTGTTCGTAAAATAAGTATAGATAGAAGATAGAATAATAAATATGATTACAACAGAAACAACGTAACTCATTATAGAGTCATCGTTGGGTTCTTTGTTTTCGTTCTTTACTCTCTTTATTATAATTTTCTTGTTTTCTGGTGTTTCTCCCTTGTCCATAGTAGCCACAGTATACACGAAAATGATGAAAACAAAAGCACGAAAATAGGGCGACTCGAAAGCCGCCCTATTGTGCCCAAAATTAATCTGGCATATTGATCCCCCGCTTTTTGTACTCGAGACAAAGGATGTAAAACTGCGCACGATCTGGGCAACACTCTGTGATTGCTGTATCAAAGTAAATGACCAACTCGCGATTACCAAGTGAACGTAGGTATGTGATAAACTCCCGACAAGACTCGCACATACCAGACACATCACAATCATCGTCGAGATCAACAGGAAATATTTCGTGACAATCCAAGCAGAGAGGGCATGCTCCAGCACAGTCCAATCTCTCCATAAATACTCTCCTATAACCAATAGTTACAGCAACAAAAGAAAAAGTCAATTTAATGTGGTATTATAGCCCTGTATGTCGCTTATAACAAACCCAAAAGCCAGGTTTAATTATGAAATAACAGACAACTATACAGCAGGTATAGAGCTTTTTGGTTTCGAGGTAAAATCCCTTCGAAAAAGTCAGGGGTCTCTAGAAGGTAGCTACGTTACGGTGCGCGGAGGAGAAGCTTTTTTGGTTGGATCTTTTATTCCACCTTTTCAAGAAAAAAATGCACCAAAAGACTACGACTCGCGCCGGAACCGCAGACTACTTTTAAACAAAGATGAGATAAAAAAGCTCGGAGATATAGAGAAAACTAAAGGATTGACAATAGTACCACTTTCGGTGTATAATAAGGGTAGAGTTTTGAAGGTGGATCTAGGAGTCGGAAAAGGTAAGAAGAAATTCGACAAAAGAGAAACATTGAAAAAACGAGACACAGAAAGAGAGAACAAGCGTGAGTTTAGTGACCGTTAATAATTACTCAAGTTCCCTTTTTGAGCACAAGATCCAGAGAGTTGAATTAAGAATAAAGAATATTGAATAAAGAACAGGTGCAAATGCATTTATTCGTTATTCATAATTCATTATTCAATATTCTACTTTTTGGTCTTGCGACCAAAAAGGGGATGACAGGTTTTGACAGGTAAGTCCTTTGACAATGCGCACGACAGAGCACTCATAACTCTTTAAACTGTGAGAAAGCATAGATGCTAAAAACACCTTTGCAAAAGCAGTTCGTTCACCATTTATGGCAAACGGATTCGCTCTCGCTTTCGCTTAATCCAGCTTTTAAACTGCGGTTAGCCTAAACGGCGGTCACCCTCCGAAGTCTGTTACGAGAAGTGATTGATATATCTTCGGGCTAGGAAGTGTTTTAGTTTCGAGACACTTCGACACAAAGAAAACTGGACTTATATTTATTTTGTCGGTTTCGAGAATATGGGTTGAGACATTAAAACCAACTACGTCGTGTAGAAGCATTGTTAAAACTTATTTGCACGAGGATTCGACTTCCTCCTTCTCCACAAATAAACAAAAAGCACCCGATCGGGTGCTTTTTGTTTTAGTGTTTACACGACAGCAGGTGTCGACTCTCCCCGGTCTTTTATATCGTCATAAAACTTTGCGTCAGCAACTTGCATATAAGGTATGAGCCAAATAAAACCTATACCGAAAGTCAGGACGGCCAGAATCGCCCAGCCAAAGAAACGGAAACCTAGACAGAAGAGTTTCCATTTGTAACCCATCATCATTTTTTTACTTTTATCTAAAGCTTCTCTCGGACCTATAGAAGCATCGTCAGCTAGAATAAAAAATGTCATTGAATAAGAAATACTAGCGATTATTCCTGGAACAATAAGAAGAAGTGACCAAAGTAAAATATACAGGACCATCAATAAATAAGTGATGAGTGATGTTTGAAATCTTTTAAATCCCTCAAAGATCTGTTCAAAGTTCGCGTTTTTATTTCTCGAAACAGACAGATAAAACATAGCTAGCCCAAGCCCCATCGGACCAGAAATTATCATGCTTAAAATCCCACCTGACTTTGGAATGTTCTGAATAGCCATTATAAGTAAAAAATAGAAAACCCCAACGCCTATAACTGTACCCCACTGCCCTTTTAGAGATTCACGAGCCTGTTTAATTAAAACTTTATTTGCTGTTTTCATGGGTTTATAATATCACCGCTATTTATATGTTACAATCTTATAAATGAAAAAAGCCTTGTCAGTAATTATTATTTTAGCTCTTATTGGTGGAGTATTTTGGCTAAACCAAAAGAATAAAAAGACTCCCGCCGAAAACCTGAATACAGCATACAGAAGCACCAGACTTGGGATATTCTTTACATACCCAAAAATCCTAACAGCCAGCACAACATCCGAAAAAGTCACCCTTCATCACTCTGTGCCTTTTACCCATCACGACTATTGTGACTTTAAAGGCGAAGGGACAACAACTATAGATACTCTGACAGATTTTAATGTTGATTTTTACACAACAGAAAAAGGTTTGGTTGATTCTATGAAATCCGAAAGTCCATACATCCCCCAAGAAAACTTTATAAACGGTGAGGTTGTAGAGTCATCTGGATTTATAGATAAATACACAGTTGGAAAACTAAACGGGTTCAAGATATTTGAAGGGGCTGAAGGCTGTGGACGGACTATATATTATTTCCCTATTTCCAACAAAAAAACCTTGATTGTAACAGAAGAACTAGTTACTGTTTTTACTGGAGCTATTGATACAGAAAATAAAGAAAAAGCCGAAGCTGTAGAGGGTGTAATAAACAAAGAAAAAGAGACTGAAATACTAGAAGCTGTTTTGAAGACGATTGAGGTGAGATAAGGCGACCTAGAACCAGTAGGAAATCATTTTTTGGGAACACTCGGTCTTTGCCTGAGGATTACCTCATGCATAAGTGTTCCCTTATCCAGCGAAAAGCTCATTCTGGTCCTCGGGGCTTCGTTGTCAATGAGCCCCCACTTCGTTCGGGTCGTTGACAACACCAAGCTCAGCCCCTGCGGGTGTCTCAAAAAGGTATTATCTTTCAGTTCTCAAACTATCTGTTATATTTGTATAACTCAATAAAACGTGCTATATTTTGTGGGATTTTACCAATTAAACATATAATTTTTGTCTACAAATATACGAATAAACAACCAGATTCAAGCACCTGAACTCCGTGTCATTATGGAGGATGGAGAAAACCTTGGGGTAATCTCCTTTAAAGAGGCCTTGGACAAGGCTCGCGAGGCAGGATTGGACCTCATTGAGATATCTCCAAAAGCCGTTCCACCAGTTGCAAAAATCATGGATTATGGTAAATTTCAGTATGCTGAAAATAAGAAGCTAAAGGTGGCAAAAACCAAGGCTCATACAGTAGAGGTTAAGAACATTCAAGTAAAAGTAGGTACCGGAGAGCACGATCTAGAGCTAAAAGCCAAAAAAGCTTCAGAATGGCTCAAAGAAGGCAACCGTATAAAAATAGACCTTTTTCTCCCAGGAAGAACAAAATATATGGATATAAAGTTCCTAAAGGAAAGAATGGACCGAGTCCTACACCTCATATCAGAGGAATACAAGGTGGCAGATGAAGCCAAAAAGTCACCAAAAGGCCTCTCTATAATCATAGAACGCGCATAACAAAAACATGTCAACAAAAACTAATAAATCATTTACAAAG
>JBEBJM010000035.1:0-6345 GCA_040079895.1 Nitrospira sp. | reverse complement strand
AGACTGTAGTGATGGAACGACCGCTGGAGCAGTTGTTTTAAAAAAGTTTCCTGACGCTCAACTGTTCCCCATGGCTCATAACGGCAAAAAGGAAGATTTGGACCCAGTATTAAATATTCTAGACTCTGAAACAGAAATATATACAGTGGACTGTGTGTTGGGCGTAAAAGAAATACTAGCTTTAGGTTACAAAGTCACATCTCTCGATCACCATATCGGAGCAAAAGAAGAGTTTGAAAATATAGCCAAACAAAACCCAAACTTCACATTTGTTTTTGATAACAATAAATCCGGAGCTTCACTTGCTTGGACGTATTTCTTTCCAGATAGAGATGTGCCAGAGTTTATAAAGTTGGTTGAGGATGGAGATCTTTTTATTATGAAATATGATAGGGATACTATAGACGTTGGTAACTATCTTTCGATGTATAGAGACGACCCGAAGACGGTTTTAGGTTTTATCGAGCAGGATTTGGGCCAGATAAAAGAGAAAGGAAGTATAATTTCTCTATACGCTGATATACAAATAAATAATCAGTTAAAGTTGTCCCCTATAAATATAAAAATAGGAGATTATGTTGTCCCAGCTTATTGTATCAGTTCAGACTATAGGTCGGTGTGTGGAAGTATACTTTCTGGAACACAGAACAAAGCTGTTAGTTTGTTCGGGATAGACGGTGAAAATGTTAAAATAAGTTTTAGATCAAAAGATGGTCAAACGCCTAGTGCATTGGAACTAGCTACTATTTTAGGAGGTGGTGGTCACAACAAAGCGGCAGCTGTTTTTATTTCTTTAAAAAAGTTTTTAAGTATGATAGTTCAGGATTAGGGTTTGGTGTTTACGTTTTGTTATACTTATAAATATGGATAAAATAGAAAAGGAGGCGGAGATAAATATTGGAAACGTCAACGGACATATCGTTGGGCGAGTTTTGAAAGAGACGGTTCGACGTGCTCAAGTCGTCATCAGAAACGAGAGGATGATTTTTGAGGCGACGACCAAGGAGAGCTACAGCGGAAACATGGATGACGTTTTTACCTCGGCAGACAAAAAGGCGCAGGATATCTATCTGCGAACTTTCAGTGAGTGTTTCCCTTCCTGCGGGGTTATCGCTGAAGAAGACTATCTCGCGATAAATCCTAGTGGAGACTGCACAGCTTACTTTACAGTCGACCCGCTCGATGGTACCAAAGCCTACGTCAGGAAGCAGTCACACGGTGTTGCCACCATGGTAGCTCTTGTAGACAACGGTGATGTCTTGTCTGCATACATCGGCGACGTGAATACAAACGAAGTTTACGGCTACCGTCCTGGTTCAGACAAGGTTTTCAGGATCACAAATCTGGATACCTTCGAAGATCTCGGTGGTGCCAACAAATTCGACTCACTTTCAAAGACGCACTGTCTTTTGCGTAAACCGTTAGAAAGGCATTCCCCTACAACTCAAAATCTGGTAAAGGAGTTCAAAGACTACGAAATCATGGGTTCATCGATCGGTACATGGTTCGCTAGGCTGTGGAAGAAAGAAGTTGGCGCACTGTTTTTGGAACCTGATTGGGAGACTCCTTGGGACTCGACCCCTGTTATTGGCATCTCAAAGATGCTGGGTTACGTTTTCCTAAGGCCAGAGGGAGACGACTCAAGAGGTTTTGTCTGGACGGAGTACCAACCCAGAATCATCAAAGAGAAAGAAAGACGGGAACATGACTCTTTGATCATTCACAGGGAAAACTTGCACCTACTGAAATAATTTGAAGAGCCGACACTATCCCTCTGGTTTGTCGGCTCTTATTTTTGTCCAATAATATTTACCAAGGCTAGTTCGAGAGGAAGTGATGATATGTATGCTCCAGTCGTTCTCTCGTATGCTGTTAGGAGTTCCACTAAAACATTTGAGGAAAAGTTACTGGACTCTTTTGATGTTTTTGTTACGAAATCAAATTCCTTTTCTGACAAATCATTTTTGACGCTGTTGCTTGAACCAAAACGAACTAGAAGCGTTGCTCTCGTTGTATGTAGTATAAGTTTTAGAAAAACTAACATATCTATGTTTTGACTAACTGCTGTTTTAACAGAAGCTAGAGCCAGCTCTAAGTCTTTGTTTGCGATACTCGTAACAACATCATGAACCAACTCGATAGCGGGTGCGCCGGTCACTATACGCACATCATCCTCACTTATTTTTTTTACTTGCCCCGTAGTGAGCTTTGCTCTACTACTGGGGTCTTTACTGTAACCAAGTATTTTTTGAACAATACCCAAAGTGTCTCGAAAAGACCCATCGCCCAAAAGCGCTACTAGTTCCGCCGATGCGTCGTCCAGAGTGTAGCCTTCTTTTTTGGCAACACTGATAACCATTTTTTTCAAAACTTCTTGATTCGGTTTTTTAAATGTATAGACTTCACAACGTGACAGTACAGTTTCTGGTATCTTGTGTGTTTCTGTCGTGGCTAAAATAAAAACTACATGTGTTGGTGGTTCTTCCAGAGTCTTTAGTAGAGCGTTTGATGCTGACTTTGAAAGCATGTGAACTTCGTCCAGTATGTAAACTTTGTATTTTGACTCAAAAGGTAAAGTAAAAACAGACTCGTTCAAGTTACGAATGTCCTCCACACTTGTGTTAGAAGCGGCATCGATTTCATATATATCGTTTTTAGATGTGCCAATACTTTCCGCAAAAATTCTCGCGACAGATGTTTTACCTGTACCACGAGTTCCAGCAAAAAGATATGCGTGAGAAATCTCCCCTGACTTACTTTCAGCCTCGAGGACTTTTATAACATGATCTTGACCAACCACGTCTGCGAATTTATGAGGTCTGTATTTTCTATATAGCGCTTCTGACATATAGAACAGTATAACAGGTGATTTTTTAAAAACAAAAAAGCACAATAAGTGCTCTGGGGTCATGGCGAGACCACATCTCGCCATGACCAAATGTGTGGGCTCGTTAATTTTTCCCTCTTCTATCCCGAGGGTTGGGGTTTTTGAAGTAATCTGCAAATAGCGACGTCGTCAATGGTGGGGAGACAGGTTCATCACTCTGGATGTCATCAATCCATATTTTGAAACTGGACATGACACTAGGCAGGATGGCCTCGATTTCAATGCGAGAGAGATCTGGCATACTTTTGCATATCAGATCAAAGGATTCTTCCGCCTCCACACTTCTGCAAGTCTTGCAGACTACGAGACATGTTAGCGTCCCCCGATTATTTCCGTCGGTTTTTGCTCGCCATGATTTCCTGCAACCACGGCACAGAAACTTCAGTTTTGCCACTCGACTCCTCCGTTCCACTAGGAATCACAATCTACAAATACATTATCATAATATGAAAAAATAAAGCAACTTTTATTTTGAGCCATTCTGTAGATATTGGTTTATTATCATCTCGACTTCTTTTGCATCTCTCGCTTCCATAAGTTTCATTCGTAATTCTTTTGCGCCATCCCAACCGTTAACGTATGCTTTGTAGTGTTTTTTCATTATTGCAAAAGATTTGTGTGGAAGTAACTCTTCAAAAAGTTTTGTATGCTCAACCATTACTTTTAGTTTTTCTTCAATAGATATTTCTTTTCTTGCTTGCCCCGTAGTGAGCTCTGCTCTACTACTGGGGTTAAACAACCATGGGTTTCCAAAAATAGCGCGACCAAGCATGACACCATCACATCCAGTCTCTTTTACTTTTTGGTTAGCATCTTTCAAGTCTAAAACATCCCCGTTTCCAAAAATTAAAGTTTCACTTTTTTTGCCACTAGAATCAACAAAGCCATCTCGTATTTCAACAGCACGTTTAACGTGCTCCCAACGTGCAGGAACAAGTGACATTTCTTTTCGTGTACGAGCGTGAACAGTAACAACTGCCGGATTTGTTTCAAGGATTGCCGGTAACCAAGTTTCTAGTTCATTTTTGTTATAACCAATACGTGTTTTTACACTGACAGGCAAATTCCCCGCACCTCTTTTTGCAGCGAGTATTATTTCTTGTGCCAACTTTGGGTTTTTAATGTGAGAGGCACCAGCACCCTGTTTCTCTATACTTTTATCTGGACAACCCATGTTTATATCAATACCATCGAAACCAAGTTTTACAGCCAGCTCAGCTGCTTTCTCCATCATCTCTGGTTTAGATGTAAAAAACTGAGCAACAATAGGACGTTCTTCTTCGGTAAAAGCTAAATCTTTTATTAGATGTTCAAACCCCCCAAGAAAAAGTCCGTCTGCAGATACGAACTCTGTCCAGATTACATCTGGTTTACCGTACTTTGCAATGATACGCCTAAAAGCTGGATCTGTTACATCCGCCATCGGTGCTAGGACCATTATGGGTTTTTTTAGTTTATGCCAGAAGTTCATAGAGATACAGTACTATTAGTTTTTGAGTTTGTAAAAGAGTTTGTTTCCGTAACGCAGATCTATATACTCCACAGGCAGTTCCCTGTTCGTTGTTGTTGATAGTTCCGGAGTTCGTAAAAGCGCCCCGAGGTTTTCAGCGACTTTTTCTAGTGGTATTTTTGTATCAAAATATATTTCTCCACCACCAGAAACTACAACGGAGAACTCATCGTTGCCTTTTGCTACCAAGTATTGAGGTCTGACTGAAAGTTTTTTTATTAAATCAATAAACTCTGTTATTTTTGCAAACTCTGTGCTTGAAGCCATATACTGCATACCTATAGGTGTTGTAGTTGATACAAAACCATAATATTTAAAGTAGGCGTCTCCAGAGAAAAAAGGAGCTTCAGCAAAAATAGTACTGTTTTGATCTATAAAGTAACAATGTTCTGTTAAATCTAGACCCTCTTCTGTTGTCGTCCCAGTTTTTTGGGTTTTATCACACCATGTGGCGATAGGTTTTCTCTCTGTTATGTTTACCACAATAGTTTTAAAATCTTTTCTTTTTATATTTATCTCATCAATACGTTTAAAACTTTGAACTAGAAAGTCCTCCAGTCTAGTTTTGGGGAAAATAAAAGCATTGTTTTTTGGAAAGAGCCAAAAATATGAACCGCTAATATATTCAATACTTTTTTCTTTTATATCTGATTCTTTAACTAAAATCCCACCAGAGAGTATTACGTCTGATATACGGATTTCTTTTCTATGCGAAATATACGAAAGTAGTGCAACAATAAAAATTAGTAAAGCAAAAGCTACACCTAACCTTATGAGTTTCTTTTTTCTTTTTTTTCTTAGATATTCCTCACGTTGAGGCAGGTTTGGAACCATGAAGATTATTTCTTTGAAATAAAGATCTCTCCGTTCATGTATGGCTGTAGTACTTCTGGGATTTTTATAGATCCGTCTGCTTGTTGGTAATTTTCTATAATCATAATCAAAGGTCTTCCTGAAAGAGCAGTGTTGTTTAGTGAATGAACGAACTTCATTTTACCCTCTTCATCTCGATATCGAATATTTAGTCTTCGTGTTTGAAAGTCATGGAAATAAGAAGCTGATCCAGTCTCTCTGTATGTACTCTCTCCCGGCATCCAAACTTCTATATCATATTTTTTAACTTGTCCTAGACCTAAGTCACCTCCACAGTTTGCAACAACATGATAGTGCAAACCCAAAGCTTCTGTTATCTCTTCGGAGTTTCTTTGTATTTCTTCGTGGAACTTTACGGATTCAGTATGTGAAGCTTCGCACAAAACAACTTGCTCGAACTTGTAGAACTCGTGAACACGAATAAGACCTTTTGTGTCCTTACCATGTGCGCCCGCTTCCCTACGATACGCAGGAGAAAAAGCTAAAATCTTCATTGGTAGATCTTTTTTGTCCAAAACCTCATCCATGTAGTAACCCATAGTTGCAACCTCTGCTGTTCCAGATAGATAATCGCCATCTTGAGTTTTATACAAATCCTCTTCACCTTGTGGTAAATATCCTGTACCCATAAAAACTTCTCGACGAACTACAGAAGGAACTATCATTTGTCTAAAATCTCCTTTTTTATTAAAAAAATCCTGAGTAAACTGCCAAAGTGCGAACTGTAGTCTAACCGCGTCACCTTTTAGAAAATACCCTCTGAAACCAGAAACTTTTGCTCCACGCTCAAGATCTAGCATGTCCAAGTTCTGCATTAGTTCAATATGGTTTTTAGGAGTGAAATCAAAGTTAGGTTTATCTCCCCAAACTTTAACTTCTTTGTTATCTTTGTCATCCAAACCTTCTGGAACAGACATGTCTGGAATGTTAGGAACGGCAACCATTAGTTTTTGCCAATCCACCATCACCTGTTTTAAATCCTCTTCTTCTTTTTGAAGTTCATCTTTGAGAATCTTCATCTCCGCAATCATCTGAGCTTTTTCTGCTGAATCTGTTGTCTGCACTATTTTATTAC
>JBEBJM010000034.1:0-6558 GCA_040079895.1 Nitrospira sp. | reverse complement strand
ACGTGACTTTTTTGGATAACTGGAGGTCACAAATAAATTTAGTTTCTATTGAAGAAATGGAAAGTTTGTTTGATAAGTTTGGTTTTATAGAAGTAAGTAACCAGAGACTTGAAACTGGTGCAAAAATAAAAGAATATGGAAGTATGATTTCTTGGGTTTTTGAATTAAAATAAAAACATGTCGGATAATTCAGAAAACAAAATATTATTTTATGAAAAGGAGTTTTACATGTTCTCAAACTTCTCATCTTTTATAGTTGAATATGACGGCTATATTTGGCCGACATCTGAATACGCTTATCAAGCTTCTAAATTTACCGATGAATCTGTTATTAATCAGATTAAAAATGCTAAATCCTCACATGAAGCTTTTAATATTTCTAGAAATAATGAAGATAAAGTAAAACCCAACTGGTCAGATATAAGAGTATCTGTTATGGAGGATATAGTTAGAGCAAAACTTGATCAACATGAATATATAAAAGAGAAACTCTTGGATACAGGTAGTAGAGAAATAGTTGAAAATTCTCCCACTGATGATTTTTGGGGTTGGGGACTAAACAAAGATGGTCAAAATCAGTTGGGGAAAATATGGATGAAGTTGAGAGATGAAATAATGAAATCTTAAAAACCACTCCAGCGAGTGGTTTTTAGTTAGTTATTTCTTTTCTTTTATTTCCTCTTTGAACTTTGCTAGTAACTCTTCTTGTGTTAGTTCCACCTTTTCACCACTTCGTGATTCTAGAGTAACTTTTCCAGATTCTATTTCTTTGTCACCCAAAACTACCCAATATGGAAGTTTGTTCTGTTTGGCGTCACGTACTTTTGTGCCGAGGTTTTCGTCCGCGTTATCTAGTTCTGAGCGGATTCCGTTTTCTACTAGCATTTGGTTAACTTTTTCTGCAAAGTCTCCGTGGTTTGTTCGAACAGGGATAACCTTAACCTGTGTTGGAGAAAGCCAAAGAGGGAAGTTGCCTTCAAAATGCTCTATCAAAATAGCAGTGCATCTTTCTAGTGATCCAGAGATAGCAGAGTGAATCATAACTATTCTTTCTTTTTCACCTTTTTCATTTACACAAGAAAGGTCAAACCTTTCTGGTAGGTTCATATCGAGTTGTATTGTTGCGATTTGCCACTCACGACCGACAGAGTTTTTCGCCATGAAATCTAGTTTTGGTCCGTAGAGAGCTGCTTCTCCTGGTCCTTCAAAAAAGTCTGCACCACGATCTTCAGCAATACTTCTTAGTTCTCCTTCTGCCATATCCCATATTTCTTTTGTTCCCAGATATTTACCTGGTTCATTTGGGTCTCGGAAAGAAAGTCTAACGCGTAGTGTAAAACCAAATGTTTTATAAAATGTATCAACGATGTCCCAGATTTTTAGGAACTCATCTTTGATTTGGTTTGTTCTACAGAAGACATGAGAGTCATCTTGTGTAATAGAAAGTACACGAGTCAGACCTCCCAACTCACCAGACTGTTCATCGCGGTATACCATAGTTGTTTCTGCGTATCGTTGTGGCATTTCACGATATGAATGTGGTCTACGAGCAAATATCTGAGTGTGATGAGGGCAGTTCATTGGCTTTAATGCGAATTCTTTGCCTTCACGAGAAGTAATTCGGAAAAGTTCATCAGCAAATTTATCCCAATGTCCTGACGTTTGGTACAGCTCTTTTTTTGTTATGTGGGGAATAGTTACCCTGCTGTATTTGTGTTTTGAGCGGAGTTGCCAAATAAACTTATCAAGTTCTTCTCGGAGAATATTTCCTTTTGGTGTCCAAAGGGGGAGTCCTGGACCAACAAGTTCAGAAAAAGTAAACAAGTCTAGTTGTTTTCCGATGACTCGATGGTCATTTTTATCCATTCCTATATCTTTGTCGTTGTTTTGTTCAGCCATAATAAATAAGCATAACACTTTTTCCACAATTAGTAATTGTTGACCATTTTTGATATTTATGATTTGATTATATGGGGGGTTCCGCCGTGAACATGGGCTACTTTGGGCGACCGAGTGTCTGGTTCTTCGGGTTTGTTCTCGTCATCTTCGGGGTCATGACTTCTGAGTCACCGGTTCCATCTCCACTCAACTCCATCGATTTTCTCAGTGGGTTTCTCGTTTTTGCAGGTATGATTATCTGCATCGCTCATCGTTTCTCTAGGAAGCTGGAAAACCAGTATCTGAAGGGAGCTAGAGATGCCACACGGAATGAGTGAGCTACTTAATGGCTTGGGTCGTGATGTTTATCACAACATCGTCGATCTCGCCAAAGAGATCTCTCCCTTCGTTGTCGCTTTCGCTGTCGTCGCTGTGCTTATCGGCACCGTGATCTATGCCAAACCTCTCATCGTCAGCATCTTCGGGGGCTGACGGAGGCCATCGAGATTTCACTTTGAGCCACCACCGATTCGTTCGGAGTGGCTCTTGTCATATTTAAACATTAAATGAATCGTACAGGGTGGAAGAAGTAATTTCCGAGAAACATCCGCAGGCGCTGAGCTTGGTGTTGTCAACGACTCCGAGTGAAGCGAGGAGCTCATTGACAACGAAGCGCCGAGGACAGAGCGAGGCTTCCGCAGGAGGAGCCGAGAGTTTTCGAGGAGATTACTTCTGCAACCTTTATTCCATCACTTTCACCTTATCCACCAACACAGATTTTTCTCCATTTCTTGTAGAAAAAGTTCCTTTGACCACTACGCAACTTTCTGGGATTAAAACATCTTGAAACTCTTCAAAAACTTTTGGAAAAGCTACAGCCTCGATAGAGTCGGAGAGGTCGGAGATTTTTAGAAAAACCATTTTCTCACCTTTTTTAGTCATTACACTTTTAACTTCATCTATGATTCCGCCAAAAACTACAACATTTTTTTCTTTCGCAGTTTCTTTTATCTTTTTTAGATTTGTCTCACGTTTTTCTAGTTTGTGTTTATAACTATCGAGTGGGTGGCCAGAAATATATAGACCCAGTAACTCTTTTTCCCACATTAGTCTGTCGGCAGGGTTTGTTTTCAGAGCTTTTTCTAGAGTTATCTCGACTGCGTCCTCGGTCTTGTTCATTGTGGAAAATAGTGAGTCTTGATCTACCTCTCTCGCTCTTTCTTCTTTGTTAAAAGTCAAAAGTCTATCCAAGTTAAAAAGTAACTCTGATCTATCACCAAAAGCATCCAACGCACCGGCTTTGATCAGTGACTCGAGAGATTTCTTGTTTAGATTTTTATCTTTTATTCTTCGCAGAAAATCAGAAAGAGAGACAAAAGGGCCGTTGGCTTTTCTTTCGTCTATTATAGATGTAGCGATGCCTTCTCCAAAGTTTTTTATTGTTGTTAGTCCAAATCTAATAGAATCACGAATCACGAATTTAGAATTTAGAATTTCTTCATTATTCTTAATTCCTGATTCTTCATTCTGTTTAATGACAGTAAAGCCTTCAAAAGATTCATTTATATCTGGAGGAAGTACGGGTATTTGCATACGTTTACATTCGCCGATTATTTCAGCGATCATATCAGTGTCTCCAGATTCTGCAGTTAGAACGGCAGACATATATATAGCAGGGAAGTTGGCTTTCATATACGCAGTTTGATACGCAACTTTTCCATAACTGGCAGCGTGGGCTTTGTTGAAACCGTAAGCGGCAAAAGGTTCGATAAGTTTCCACAACTCTTCAGCTTTAGCTTCTGGCATTCCGTTTTTTACTAAACCATTGAAAAGTTTTTCTTTTTCGGCAGCCATAACAGCAGGGATTTTTTTACCCATAGCTTTTCGAAGTTTATCAGCCTCTAGCCACGAATACCCAGCTAGTTTTATGGCGGTGAGCATAACATCGTCTTGGTAAACCAGAAGTCCGTTAGATCTTTCCAGATATTCTTTCATACGCGGATCAAGAAACTTAACCAGTTTTGGATTATGTTTTCTTTCGATGTATTGCGGGATGGACTCCATCGGTCCCGGACGATACAGAGCCACCATAGCGTTTATGTCGTGGACTGTTGTTGGGCGGAGTTCTTTTAGATATCTAGTCATACCGTCTCCGTTGAGTTGGAAAAGTCCGATGGTTTCTCCACGAGCGAGCATCTCAAAAGTTTTTTTATCATCAACCGGAACGTTTTCAATATCAACCGATACTCCCTCTACTTTTTTAGTTATTTTCACAGCGTCAGCGAGTATGGATAGGTTTCGTATCCCAAGAAAGTCGAACTTTAAAAGTCCCACTCCGTCTTCACCAACAGCGTGCATATCGTATTGAGTGATGATTTTGTTGTCACCTTTTGTATCGTATTGAAGTGGCACAAAATCCGTCAGTGGAGTAGGAGAGATAACAACACCAGCAGCGTGCACAGAGATGTGTCGAGCGGAACCTTCTATTTTTTTTGCCATATCGATTATTTTTTTGACGTCCGGCTGTTCCTTGTACATCTTTTTTAACTCTGGCTCTTCTTTCAGAGCTCTTTCGATAGTCATTGGGAAACCTTGAGCACCCATCGGAATCAGTTTGGCTATACTATCTCCGAGTCCGTATGGAAAACCTAGAGCACGCGTCACGTCGCGCACAGATCCACGAGCAGCCATCGTACCAAAAGTACCTATCTGGGCGACTTTATCTACGCCGTATTTTTGTTTTGCGTACTCTATCATTTCATCTCGTCTACTGTCGGCGTAGTCCATATCGATATCGGGTGCAGAAGGTCGCTCTGGGTTGAGAAAACGTTCGAATGGGAGTTTGTATTCAATAGGGTTTACGTTTGTAATTCCAGAGAGGTAAGTGACAAGAGATCCCGCAACAGATCCTCGGATGGTTGTTAGGATTCCATGTTCGTGAGCAAAACGTAGTAGGTCTGACACCACAAGAAAATACGGTGCGTAACCTTTTGTTTTTATAACACTCAACTCGTATTCCATTCTTTCGTTTATCTCCGGAGTTTTTTCAAGTCCACGTTTTTTGATACCACCCTCTGTTATACGTCGTAGCTCGTCATCGTACGACAGACCACTTTCTACTATGTAGTTTGGCAAAAACCATTTGCCTATAGAAATATCTATATCACAACGCTCAACTATTTTCTGGTTGTTTTCTAGAGCTTCTGGTAAATCTTTGAAATATTTTTGTGCTGTTTTTTGTGTGATGAAAGAAAAATCATCGTCACCCTCTTCTACGATTTTGTCATCGTGCTGTGACTGGATGGCGAGTAGAGTTTCGCGGGCGATGCGATCTTCTTTTTCTATATAGTAGACATCTTGGGCAGCGACAACAGGTGTTTTCGTCTTTTCTGCAAAATCCAAAACTTTTTTCATACTTTCTTCGTGACCTTTTATTTCAGGGTGGTGTGTTATTTCAAAATAAAAGTTCGGACCGTCTTCTTTATCAGCAAAAGTTTTTTTGTACCACGCCAGTCTTTCTTCGGCTTGGGCTATGTTTGCAAGTTTTAGCGACTGAACTATATCGCTACTAAAGGAGGGGGCAATAGCGATAAGTCCTTCGCCATATTTTTCTAAAAGTTCTCGGTCGATGCGAGGTTTGTAGTAGAAACCTTCGAGGTGTGCGAGTGTCACAAGTTTTATGAGATTTTTGTAACCAGTATTGTTTTTTGCTAGTAGAACCAGCCTGTATCTTTCTTTATCGATTCCAGATTGTTTATCTAGGCGACTACGGTACGCAACATACGCGTCGATTCCTATAATAGGTTTTATCTCTTTTTTCTTGCAGGTTTGGTAGAACTCTATCGCACCATATAGGTTGCAGTTGTCCGTTAGAGCCAGAGCTTCCATACCATCTGCTTTTGCTGTGTCCACTAGATCATCGATTTTCGGCAAAGCGTTCAGTAGTGAGTAGTGGGAGTGAGTGTGGAGATGTGTAAACTTTTGAGATGACATTGCAGAGATTATATCATGTCACAAAAAACTCTTCTCTAGGTTGACAGGCTTATATTTTTTGGAGATAGTGTTTATAGGCGTTCTGTTTTTAGAGAGGGGGATAATATTGTCTTCGGAATATGCGTGCATGATATGTCGTGATACCGGTATCAACTCTGGAGAGAACCAGGGTGAGGATGTTTTCTGCTCATGTCAGCGCGGAGTGAGTATGAAGAATCTTCGTCGTCGGATGGCGTCGCACAGGGTTATGCTTGAAAAGCTCAAGCGGGTGTCCGAGGTCGGTAACCAAACCGGTGACGGTGAGAACTATGACTAGTCTCACCGAGTTTCCACAGGGTCGTCTTTGAGGCGACCCTATTTTATTGACTTTTGTTGTATTTTTTACCATAATATTTTTTAGAACTGAAACCTTTTCTTGGATGGAGGCAGTATGTCCGAAGTCTCGAGCGTCTCAAAAGACAAAGGCTGGCTCTACCTCGTGTTCTCTTGCCTTTGTCTCTTCCTGCTGATTTTATGTCTTCTCGTGACAGCTGTACTTCAAGCTGTCTACTCCATATTCTTCACTTTGTACCAGAAACTTTCTCGTGTCAGGGTGAAGGGGGTGTTGAGGGCAATCAACAAGAACAAGTTCTACATCGGACTTCTCCTACTGGCTTGCGGACTTTACGCAACCATCGTCAGTATGAA
>JBEBJM010000033.1:0-6596 GCA_040079895.1 Nitrospira sp. | reverse complement strand
CGGCAGGAGGTGCAACAGCTTGTCTATAATAACTGTTTAAAAAGTTTAGTTTATCACACAAAAACCGCCTCTGGCGGTTTTTGTTTTGTAAAGATTGATGTATAATATATGTTATGGAAACACTAATTGTTATTTTTATATTTATCCTAGGAACTCTTGTTGGAAGTTTTCTAAACGTAGTCAGTTTGCGTTATAACACAGGTCTGCCTATATCAAACGACAGATCAAAATGTTTTTCTTGTGGAACAGAGTTACGCTGGTTTGAGCTGATTCCACTTTTTAGTTTTTTCTTTTAGGGTGGGCGCTGTCGAACATGCAAAAGTAAAATATCTTTACAGTATCCTATTGTAGAGTTTCTTTCTGGACTTGTTTTTGTTGGTGTTTATCTAAGGCAGGTTAGTCTTTGGCCTTTATACAGCGGTTTTGCCCACGGAATGCTGTTTTCTGTTTTATTTTTTATATTTTATTCTATCGTTTTCAGTCTTTTGATTGTTATTATGGTTTATGATGTTCGACACAAAATAATTCCCAACCCTTTTGTCTATACTTTTATCGGTCTAGGCTTTCTGAAGCTAGCTATGTTTTTGTACTGTAAGTTTTCGGTGTTTGGTGGGGTGACTACTTTTGATGTTTTTGACATTTCGGCACCACTTGTTCTGTTCATACCTTTTGCTTGTCTGTTTTTGTTTTCACAGGGACGCTGGATAGGTTTTGGGGACGCAAAACTGGCTTTTGGTATGGGGCTTATTCTCGGGTTTGTCTCTGGTATAAACGCAATAGTTCTAGCTTTTTGGATAGGAACAGTTTGGAGTGTATATCTAATAGTAAAAAGTAAGATGAACCCACAAAGCGGACAGGTAGGTCTTCAAACAGAAGTTCCTTTTGCTCCTTTTCTCATACTAGCCACTATCATAGTTTTCTTTACTAACATAGATGTGATGAGTCTGAACAGTTTTCTGTTTTATTTTAAATAATTTTTAGATGAAAATTAATTATCTATCAAAAGCATTTACTCTAATAGAGATACTGACATCCGTTGCTATTCTGACCGTTATTATGTCGGTTGTGATTTTCAACTACAGCAAGTTTAACAACAATATCGCTTTGAGTTCGGCTGGACAGGAGATAACTGTGGCTGTGCGTCAGGCCCAGGTTTACGGTTTGTCTGTAAAAGAGACTTCGACTGGTAGTGGTCAGTTCAACACCGCATACGGTATACATTTTCAACCTAGTGATCCGACAAACTACTATGTCTTTGCTGATAAAAATGGAAATAGTGTTTATGATGTGGGTGGTGGTTGTGGTTCTGTCAACACAGAGTGTATTGAAAAGTTCTCTCTTAAAAATGGGGTGAAAATATTTGATATTTGTAATGAAAGTTCCTGTTCTCCTCTACCTGGACAAAATAAGTTAAATATTTTATTTAAGAGACCAGAAACTAATGCTATAATTTACTTCGGTAATAACTTCGGAGTTAATTCTTCAGGACCATATCAAACAGGCAAAATTATTTTAATATCACCTAATTCAAAAGAATCAACCATTACAGTAGAATCTACGGGATATATTTTAACTCAATAAAATATGTTAAAGATATTTAAAAAAGAAAATATAAAAGGTTTTACTCTGATAGAGCTACTCATCTCGGTTAGCATAATAACTATTATTATGTCTGTCGTGCTTTTTAACTATTCAAAGTTTAATAGTGATTTGTCTTTAACAACATCAGCTCAATACCTAGCCATAGCAATAAGAGAAGCACAGATAAATGCTCTAGCTGTTAAGGAGACTTATCAGGGCAATGGTCGTTTCGATGACCCGTACGGTGTATTTTTTGATCCAACTAAAGCGGGGTATTATTATATTTTTGTGGATAAGAACGGAAATGACGCATACGATTCGGGTGTTGGATGTTTTGATGTCGGGGGTACGGAGTGCATAGAAAGAGTTGATTTAAAGACTGACGTGACTCTGTATCAGATTTGTAGTGGTAATACATGTTATCCAAACCCACCAAGAACTCTGGCTGTTCTTTTCCGTAGACCAGATCCAGAAGCAAAGATTTTGTTTTTTGATAACGGTGTTCAGAGTGGGTCTGCTCAACAGAGAGGGCAGATAGTTTTGAAGTCTGCAAGCGGGAAGACAATAAAAGTTATAGTCGAGTCTACAGGGTATGTTTTGATTCAGTAAAATGATAAAAAATAAAAATATAAATAAGGGGTTTACTTTAATCGAAATAATGGTTTCGGTTTCTATTTTTGCTATTATTATGGTTATAAGTAGCGGTTCTATACTAACTATACTTGATGCCAACAGGAAGTCGCAGTCTTTGCGAGCTATTATGGACAACTTGAACTTTACGATGGAAGCGATGACCAGAACTATTCGTTTTGGTTCCAACTATCATTGTGATGTTGCAAAAATCCCACCAGCAAACTATCCTGCTATGAACGAGCCTTTGGACTGTGGTGGGGCGGGAGCATCTTCTATTGCCGTTCTGGATTCCACGGGTCAACAGGTTACTTACTCTTTGTTCGTTGATGGGACTGGTCATGGTTTTATAGCCAAATCAAACGGTGTGACAGGGGATCTTATAACTGGTAAAGATGTTTATATAACAAAACTAGCTTTTCGAGTTTACGGCTCTAACCCTTATGTTAGCGGTTCGAACTTTCCTGATTTATTTCAGCCACAAGTTGTTATAGTTGTTAGTGGGTATGTCGGTGCGAAAGCAACTGTCCAGTCCAAGTTTACTCTAGAGACCACTGTATCTCAAAGAGCCTTTGATTTTCAATAAAATGCATAAAAATATAAGTAAAAAAATAATAGAAAGGTTTAGTCGCGGGTTCACTTTGGTGGAGAGTATGGTGGCTATCAGTATACTTTCTATTGTTATTGCTGGGACGTTTACCGCTGTCGTAAACGGTCTTCAGTCTTCTTCATATGCAAAAGATCAAATCACAGCTTTTTGGCTGGCTCAAGAAGGTATGGAGTTTATAAAAAACGTAAGAGATGAAAACGCCCTGCATTCTCTGGCTGGTGGAACAAACACATGGCTTACTGGACTGTCAGCTGTGACTACAGATCCATGCTGGTTTGGTGGTAGTGGTACAGCTCAAAAAACATGTACTATTGACTCAAATATCGGTGTGGTGAACGGTGTGGCTACTTGTGCAGGAGGTTTTGGAACTTGTCCTGTTATAAGAGAGGACCCCGCGACAGGACTTATGGGTTATAATGGAGGATGGAATGCTACGAGTTTCCGGAGAGAGATACAGTTTCAGTCTATTTC
This sequence comes from Nitrospira sp., assembly GCA_040079895.1. GTDB lineage: Bacteria > Patescibacteriota > Minisyncoccia > Phycocordibacterales > DATDWN01 > C7867-006. The sequence goes on along the minus strand of JBEBJM010000033.1, from coordinate 3,304 downwards.
AGCCACAGAAGTTGCTGTTACAATAAGAATGAGTTGGACAAACAGAGCTAGAAGTAGATCTTTTCAAATAACTGAAACTTTGTTTAATCGACAATAAAAATGAACAAGATAAATATTTTAAAAAATAAAATCAATCAGTCAGGTTTCACTTTGCTTATTGCTATTGTTCTAGCTTCGTCTTTTTTGGTGATTAGTTTTGTTGTTGTAAACGTTGCTTTTAAACAGTTGAGACTGACAAATGCTGGTCAAGAATCTCAATACGCCTTTTACGCTTCAGATGCTGGTACAGAATGCGCAGTGTATTGGGATTTGAAAGTCTCTGGCTCTAGTCCGTTTCTCTCTCCGTTTAGTGCTATATCTTGTGGTAACAGTGCAAACGTTACCCCTAGCTTAGTTAGTGATGACGGGGTAGTGGCTACTAGTACGGTTACTATAAACTTTACAAAAGGTTGCGCGATAATAAATGTCGGTAAAGCTGTCAGTGGTATGACCACAATAGATTCAAAAGGCTACAACGACTGTAACAACCCACAGAGAAAGTTTGAAAGAGGTGTGACGCTGGCGTATGACGCTCCGCCTATAATACCAAACGCTGTTACATACTCTGGCGCGGCAAACGGATATTGGGATTTCAAAAACGGTCCGTTCATCGCTTCTACAACAGGAAACTATTCTTTTGTTTTTAGTAAACCAGGGATGAATATAAAAGTTAAGGGTGTGGCTGGGGGAGGAGGTGGATCAAACGGTCATGCTGGTGGAGGTAGTGGAGAGGGTGGATCTGGTGGGGGTGGTGGAGCGTCAGATGTCGTCGGCGTTCTGGTGACTATAACACACACAAACAACTGGTCAGGTTCCGTCGGTGTCTTTGGTAGTGTGAACTATGCTGGTGGTAGGCATGGCGGTGATACATTTTTCCGTGATTTGTCTGGCCCTTCTTCATATGGTGATGCAAGTGGGTATTATTTGCGTCTTGGTGGTGGTAAAAATGGTCAAGGTGGTGGTCTGGGTGTTCTGGGTGGTGCAGGTGGAGTCGTATTGGTTGCTAGCGGAGGTGCTAAAAATGGTGGTTCTGGTGCTACAGGTGTCGCTAGTAAGACTGGTCAACAGGGTGATCCTGGTGGAGGAGGAAACTCTATGGGTGGAACTGGCGGTGGTGGGAGCGGTGGAGGACCTGGGGAATCTGGTTTAGGTGGTGCGGGTGGTAAGGGGGGTCAAGGTGCAGGAAGTCCAGATCAAGCTCCTGCTATAGGAGGGGACGGTAGCGTCGGAGGTTCTTCTAATCCAGGTACCAACTCTTCTGGTGCTGGAGGAGGTGGTTCAGGTCCGCCAAATGCTAGTGGAGGAGGTGGAGGAGGTGGAGGTTATAAGTTCGGCACACTTATAGGTTATGGTGGTGGTGGAGGTGGAGCAGGAACAAGTCCTCAAGCTGCCATAGGTGCAGGTGGTCAAGGCGGAAATGGTGTTTTAGTTATTGAACTTGTTCCATAGCGGACTATTTCTTTACTGATTTTGGTGTAGAATGTTTGTATGTCAAAAAGTATTCCGAAAGAAGTTGTAAAAAGGCTGGAAAATCTCAGAAAAACCGTGGAAAAACACGGGCATTTGTATCATACTCTAGATAAACCAGAGATTTCTGATGAAGCATACGACTCTCTGGTATCGGAAATAATAAAAATAGAGGAAGAATACCCAGAACTAAAAACTCCTGATAGTCCGACGGATCGCGTAGGCGGAGAACCCCTGAAAGAGTTTGTAAAAGTTACTCACAAAGTTCGTCAGTGGTCATATGATGATGTTTTTGATTTTGCGGAACTTCAAAAATGGGAAGAGAAAACTAAAAATTTTATAAAAAAAGCTGGACTGGAAGATGAAGTGTTGGAGTATTGTTGCGAGTTAAAAATAGATGGACTTAAGGTTGTTTTAACTTATGAAAACGGAAAACTAGTTCGTGGTGCTACCAGAGGAGATGGGGAAGTTGGTGAGGATGTCACTCATAATGTGAAAACAATACAAAGCGTCCCACTTCGGCTGAAAAAAGACATATCGATTATTGTTGCAGGCGAAGCGTGGATAGGTAAAAAAGATTTGGAAAAGATAAACAAAGACAGGCAAAAGTCTGGCGAGCCGTTGTATGCAAACACTCGTAACCTCGCTGCTGGTTCTATGCGACAACTCGATCCAAAACTGACAGCTGAAAGAAAAATAAATTATTTTAGCTACGATGTGGATGAGGTTTCGGGTGACACCCTCGAAACACAGTCTGGCGAAATAAAACTTTTGAAAGATATAGGTTTTGAAGTGAATCCACATTTTTCTGTCTTCAGTAGTCTAGAAGAAATAGAAAAGTTCTATCAAAATTGGTCAAAAAAGAAAGACAAACTGGATTATGGTTTGGATGGAATTGTTATAAAAATAAACTCAAACAAAATCCAAAAAGCTCTGGGTTTTACAGCCAAATCTCCTCGTTGGGGCGTAGCATACAAATTCCCCGCGGAGCAGGTCACAACTATTGTGGAGGATATTGTCCTTCAGGTGGGACGCACAGGGGTTCTAACGCCCGTTGCACATCTGCGTCCGGTTCTGGTGGCTGGTTCGACTGTTTCTCGCGCGACTTTGCACAACGAAGATGAAATAAAGCGTCTTGATGTTCGTGTTGGTGATACGGTTATTTTGCAAAAAGCAGGGGACGTGATACCAGACATAGTTTCTGTTGTCACAGAACTTCGAACAAAAAAAGAAAAACCTTTTGTTTGGCCGACTTATGTTGAAGCTTGTGGTGGTGACGGCAGTATAGAGAGAATCCCCGGACAGTCTGCTTGGCGATGTGTTAGTAAAAACTCGTTTGATCAGATCAGACGCAAGTTTCATCATTTTGTTTCAAAAAAAGCTTTTGATATTGTGGACTGTGGCCCAAAAGTGATTGATCTTTTGCTTACAGAAAATCTTATTTCAGAATATGCGGATATTTTTACTCTAAAAAGAGGGGATTTGCTAGCTCTACCTCGTTTTGCAGAAAAGTCTGTTGATAATTTACTAAAATCCATAGAAAAATCATCGACCGTGACACTTCCTAGACTTCTCACTGGACTTTCTATACCACAAGTAGGAGAAGAAACGGCATATGATTTGGCTAAAAACTTTAAAACTCTGGATAAAATACGAGAAGTCTCTTTTGAAGAGTTGGAGAAAATAAACGGCGTCGGGCCTATAGTCGCGCAGTCGGTGGTGGAGTTTTTCAAGGCAAAGGAAAATAAAAAAATAGTAGATAATCTTTTAAAACAAATAAAAGTTGAAAGTTCGAGTG
>JBEBJM010000032.1:0-6603 GCA_040079895.1 Nitrospira sp. | reverse complement strand
GTCGTTTTTTTGTATCAATGGTGAGATACAAACTTTTTACGAAAAACCAGTGAGGATTTCCTTTGCAGGATTATTCTTCACTGGTTTCAGATGCGACTTTTTTCTTTTGCACCCTAGTTCTTCTTACTGGAACTGGAGGAAGAGGCATAAAACTTTCTGCAAGTTTTAGCCAATCTTCAAGACAACTTTCTTTTGTTTTTGCACCTGCTTTGTCCCAAACATCACCAAATCCTTGTCTGATAAGAAAGTTGGTGGCGAAGGCAAAAGCAAGTTTTTTCGGGTCGTCATCAGATAACCGACTTGATTTATATAACTCAAACTCTTCAAGTAGTGTCACAACGGCTCCTTTCAATTTCTGGCTAAAGAATGCCACTTGTTAAGTTATATGTCAAAGACTTATAACTAAATTGTACTTCCTTAGCCAATTAACAGTTCTAAACACGTCTAACCTCACCCCAAAAATGGCTCGAGTATCCGGTTATTTTTTGATGCGGTAGGATACGAATTTTAGTATACTGAAGTTAAATAAATTTATGCTAGATATAGAACTATATGATAAAGCGACCGATAGCTATGATGAACTTCAGAATACACGGCCTGACTATGTTCAAGCTGTAAATAGAGCTATTGAACTAGCTGTTAAGTATTTGAATACCAAATCTGATATTGTAATTGTTGATTTTTGTTGTGGAACAGGACAAATAACTAAAAAGCTAGCTGAAGCTGTTGGGGGTGCAGAAAAAGTTACTCTTATTGATATAAACGAGCATTTTCTTAGAATTGCAATGAACTTGGGAATAAAAACCAAGAAAATAGAAGCGAAAAATAATGTACTTAGTGCTAATTTAAAACCCGAAGCTGATATTGTTTTAGCAATGTTTGCTTACCATCACATGCCCGATGCAGATAAAGAAACTTTTTTAAAACAAGCCCGTAATGCTTTGAAACCACAAGGACTTCTATTGTTAGGTGAAATATACTCACCCGACCGAGAAACAACAATCAGGTACTATGAAAACCTTTATGATTCAATACCTAAAGAAAAACAAAGTCCTGAACTAGAAAAATTCCTCACCGAAACAGCAGAAAGTGAGCAATTTGAATTTAAAGTTGTAAAATCCTTTGCTGACAAACAATTGACTAAAAATGGCTTTATACTACTCCAATCAGATAAAATTTTTCCTAAAGATGAAACCTTTAGTGCCGATATTGGAACATTTGTAGAGGTGTGGAAAGTATAACCCCCACCAAAGTATTTTTTTTACAATCTAGTATAATAAAAGCGTATGGATAAAATATCTTGGAAAGCTCCTGAATATATTCACAGCGAAAAAACGACGGACTGGTATTGGATTGTAGGGATCATCACAATCTCTATCGCTGTTATTGCAGTTATATTAAATAACATTATTTTTGGAATACTTATCGTCACCGCCTCTTTTACTTTATCTCTTTTTGCTTCCAGAAAACCAAGTCTCGTAGATATAACGATAGACAACTCTGGGGTAACCTCTGGGAAAATAAAATACCCATACTCCAACCTAGAATCTTTTTGGGTAGAAACTAGAGATGCTCATCATAGAATAATATTAAAATCCAAAAAATTATTTATGCCTTTTATAGTCTTGCTTATTGAAAATGCTGATCCAGAACAAATCCACTCTACCCTATCAAAATATCTTAAAGAAGAAGAACACACCGAGCCGTTGTTAGAAAAAATAATTATCTATTTAGGTTTCTAAAGTTTTGTGCTAATCTGCCAATATTGCTCTCGTAGTTTAATGGATAGAATGCTGGCCTGCGAAGCTGGCGATCCAGGTTCGATTCCTGGCGAGAGCACCCCAATTACGTCTTCTTCCCTCTCGAATAACTCGACTTTGATTTTCTTGTTATAGCCAAAATACCCATTACAACTATGTAGGTTGAAAAAACTTCGCTAGGTAAATGATAACCATCCAAATGTGTAACCTCCAAAACAAGTAGACCTATAATAAGAACTGTCCAAATAAAAATATAAATCTCTCCCGGATGTCTACCTATGTTGTAGTCGTGCCATCTCTCGAACTCTTTTTCGGCTGTATATATAGCAAGGAGAGCAATATAAATAGTACAAATAGGTCCCAAAAACTCCTCTAGTGTATTTCGTGTAAAATAATCAGCCAGAGTAGCGACGTACAAAACTAGAGTCCAGAAATTAACCAAGTTCCTCCAAACTCGTGGGTTGAGTAAATGGTTATCTGTCGACTTTTTAGGCATTAAGAAATTATAACAAAAATATCGGCAGATGCCGATATTTTTGTTATTTTATCTTTGATATCATTGCTGATATTCTAGATTTTTTTCTTGATGCTGTGTTTTTCTTTAGTAAACCAGTCTTTACTGACTTATCCAAGATCTTTTGAACTTGTGGCATTAGAGCTTTAGCTTCTTTTGTTTTCTTTTCTAGAACAAGTTTTTTGACTTGTTTAACAACTTTGTTTATTGACTCTTTTTTAGCAATATTAAACCCCCTCTTCTTTGAAGAACTTCTTAGGGCTTTTTTGGCTGATGTTGTAATAGGCATACGGCAGATACTATAACAAAGTTACAAATAAATCAACCCTGTAGTGAATTTTGGCATTGCATGGATTACCATGCGCGACGTACTATGCCAAAATCTACTACGGGGTCAATAGCTAGCCTGGTTTTTATAGAGTAATATATAAGAATGATAGGATACCTAAAAGGCACCGTAATACACCAAGACCTCAAGTCACTCATCCTTGAGGTTGGCGGTGTTGGGTACAAAATATTCACAAATACCGCTATTTTAGAAAACAAAAAGCCAAAAACTCTTGAGTTTTGGACTTATTTGGCTGTTAGAGAAAATGCTTTAGACTTGTATGGTTTTCAAACAAAAGATGAGCTTGAATTTTTTGAATTACTTTTGACTGTGTCTGGGATAGGACCCAAATCAGCTATGGGCATTTTGACAGTAGCAACCATACCCAACCTACGACACGCTATTGTCACAGGAGATGTTGGACACCTAACAAAAGTCTCTGGAGTTGGAAAGAAAAATGCAGAAAAAATTGTTCTGGAACTAAAAGATAAAATCGAAAACCTAACCGGAGAAATATCAACTTCATCTTCTCAAGACGTTGATGCGTTAGAGGCCCTCAAGTCACTTGGATACGGAGAACGTGAAGCTCGAGAAGCTTTGAAAAAAGCGACTGGAGAGACAACCGTGGATAAAGTACGTTCAGCTCTAAAAAATCTAAATAAATAAAATGCCTGAATTACCAGAAGTAACAACCACAGTAAACGGCCTGAACAAAGTCCTCCCCCGCTTGTCCGTAAAAGACGTATGGAGTGATTATTTTTTGCGAACAAAAAATAAAAGAAAAGATAACATAAAAAATAAAAAATATTTTGAAAATTTTCGTAAAGAAATAGTTGGAGAGAAATTTTTAAATTCAGAAAGACGTGGCAAGAACGTTTTGATACACCTTTCAAACAACAAGACCATTTTGATTCATATGAAAATGACCGGTCACCTACTGTATGGCAAATACGAGTGGCAGGATAAAAAATGGAGAAGTAACGAGAAATTACTGTCTGACTCTTTTAACCAGTTCGTACATCTCATATTTACACTATCAAACGGCAAACATCTAGCTTTTTCTGATATGAGAAAGTTTGCAAAAGTCGTAATGTTTGAAACTCATAAGAAAAATGATTTTGTTGATCTGGTAAACCTTGGACCTGAACCGCTAGAGGACCTCTCACTCAAAACTTTTGAAAACCAGCTAAAGAAAAAACCTTCTGGAAAAATAAAAACTGTTCTAATGGATCAAACCGTTATCGCTGGTATTGGTAACATATACTCTGACGAAATACTTTGGGAGGCCGGCATACACCCAGAACGAACTATTTCTTCACTCAAAGAAACGGAGATAAAAAGTATGTGGAAAATCATTCCTAAAATACTAGAGAAATCGATCAAAATGGGTGGAGACTCTATGTCTGACTACAGAAACATCCATGGAGAAAAAGGTGGTTTCCAAAATGCCCACAAAGTCTACAGAAGATCAAAAGAAAAATGTTTAAAGAAAGACTGTTCTGGAGTCATCCAAAGAAAAGTTGTGGGAGGAAGAAGTAGTCATTTTTGTAGTATTCATCAAAAATAGGTAGAATTAGTATATATGTTAAAAGATCACTCCTTTGCGATTATTTTTATATTAATCATATTAACTATCGCTCTGTTTGGTGGTGGCAACAACTCCGGAACTTGGTTTACATCTGGACCACAAACACCAGAACAAAAACAGGCCGAACTAGAAAGAAAAATCCAAAACGCTAAAAATCAAGTAGACAACCTGTCCGAGAAAATCCAAGACGAAAAAGAAAGATCTGAATATGCTGGTCTGGTAAAAATATCTTCTATAAATAGATCAACTGATCCTGGACAAGAATACATAACCATAAACACAACCAGTAAAGCAAAAAATATATTGGTGACTGGTTGGACCATAAAAAGTTTGAGCAGTGGAAACAGCATACCAATACCAAAAGCCAACTATTTATATTTCACCAGATCACAAAACACAGAAGAAGACATCTACTTATCATCAAACGAGACCTTATATATAAACACGGGCTATTCTCCTATAGGGTTGAGTTTTAGAATAAACAAATGCACTGGATACCTAAACCAATTCCAGACTTTTGTGCCATATATAAATAACAGATGCCCTTTAGCGAGAAATGAGGACTTATCCTCTATACCAAAACGAGTAGAGAACGATGCTTGTTTTGACTACATAGACAACATATCACAATGCAGAATACAAACTACAGACCTACCTATAAAATGGAGTTACGAATGCAAGAAGTTTATTTCTGAAAAAATAAACTATGCGTCATGCGTAGATAACCACAAAAACGATTTGGACTTCAACCAACACGAATGGAGAGTATACCTAAAGAGAGATGCTATCTTGTGGAAGAAAAGCAGAGAAACTGTCGTGCTATACGACAGTATAGGAAAAGTTGTTAGTAAAATAGAATATTAAATACCAAGCAGTCTAAACATCGCCACCCCAAAGGCGACCGATACGTTTAGTGACTCTTTCTCCCCCATCATTGGTATTTCAACAACAACATCACTTTGTTTTAAAACTTTTTCTTCTACTCCATCTACCTCGTTACCAACCACAAAAAGCAGTGGATAACTTACTTTTACCTTTTTATAATCAACAGAATTTTTTGTCTGCTCCAGTGCAACCACTTCGTATTTTTCAGACTTTAATTTTTTTATGATTTTCTCTGGTGATGTGTCATACTCCCAAGGAATAGTTTTCTCTGCACCCAAAGCCACTTTGGCAATGTCTTTTCTTGGTTTACCAAACCTGTCGAGCGGAGTGGGACTGTACCCAGATATGTATATTTTGGAAATCCCTAGAGCATCTGCTGTACGAAAAATAGACCCGACGTTATGAGTGCTTCGGATGTTATGTAGCAAAACGGCAACAGTTTTATTTTTCTTTGTCACAAAAAGGAATATACCATATAATATCTACATGCACACACTTTCAGTATTACCACAACTTTTAACATTTGGACTTGTTGGACCACTTTTACTCCGTATAGCAGTTGCTATGTTTCTTTTTAACTTGAGTTTAGAAAGGTTTAAAAAACCATACAAACTTCTTTCTATAGTATACGCCGTATCAGCCGGACTTATATTTATCGGACTATACACTCAAATAGCCGTTATTTTAGGAATTATAATAATAAAAGCTGACTGGATAATAGACCGAGGATTCAAAATGCCAAACAAAAACGAAGTCATACTATACTCCCTACTAGGAGCATCTCTTTTGTCTATACTTTTTACTGGACCGGGATTTATGGCGTTTGATTTGCCTCTTTAAAGTCTAATAACTCGCTGGTAAAAATAATATATTACATATAAAATTATATTAGTAATTTATAATTTTATATGAATAAAAAAATAAACAGTGGTTTCACTTTGATGGAAGTTTTGGTGGTTATATCCATAATAGGCCTGCTGTCTGGAGTCATACTCCCATCAACAAATTCGGCAAGAGTAAAAGCTAAAGACGCGATGAGAGTTTCTCAAATTGATGAAGTTCAGAAAGCTCTAGAATTATACAACTCGACTTATGGGCACTACCCAGATAACACCGTGGCACTGACCGATACAAAAGTCCCACAAAACTGGGCAAATATGCTCGATACTTTAAACACCGAAGGTTTTATAAAAGCCACGATAGCTGAAAATGATATTTTGGATACAATAAAAATCTTCTTGGCTAACCTTATTTTCTTTAAAACAGCTTATGCAGTTATAGCTCCTCCACCGCCAGCGTACTACTACGCTTCGATTCAAGACCCACTTTATAAAGTAGCAAACGACTATTTATATAGTTATGGCTACGTTGCTTATAATGGAGGAAAAACTTATAAAATAAGACTTCATTTAGAAAACTCATCAAACCAAATATTTAACAGTTCTCAACAAGGAGTTTTTCTAGACAACAGTGTTGTAGGGGCAACAGCTTGTGACTCTAGTCTAAACTACTATTGTACCTGTCTCTT
>JBEBJM010000031.1:0-6651 GCA_040079895.1 Nitrospira sp. | reverse complement strand
CAACCTCGGTGCTTTTTCTTTTCAACCCATAGATGTAATAAAAATAGTTATTATTTTACTTTTAGCAAAATATTTTTCTCGAAGACATATAGAAATAGCAAACATTCGCCACATTCTCGTATCTGGTTTTTATGTGTTTGTTATCTTTACCTTAGTTCTTCTTCAACCAGATTTTGGATCAGCCATTATTATTTTTTTCTTGTGGCTTGGTATGGTTTTGGTTTCCGGTATTTCCAAAAAGCATTTACTAGCGGTTTTTTTGGTGGGGTTGGTGTCTTTTGGAGTTTTGTGGCTTTTTGTTTTTCAGCCATATCAAAAAGCTCGTATAAGAAACTTTGTTAACCCGCTGACTGACATACGTGGGACGGGCTATAACGCCTACCAGTCAACCATCGCTGTCGGCTCCGGTCAGGTTTTGGGCAAGGGAATAGGGTACGGAACCCAAAGTAAGCTTCAGTTTTTACCAGAGTATCAGACTGACTTTATTTTTGCCGCTTTTGCCGAAGAGTGGGGTTTTATAGGAGTTTTACTTCTTTTTATGCTGTACGGAATTATTTTTTGGAGGATGTTGCGTATATCTTTTCGTGGTGGAAGTAACTTTGAAATACTTTTTGGATGCGGCCTCACCATTCTTTTTTTGGTACACAGTATTATTCATATAGGTATGAACATAGGACTGTTGCCTGTAACAGGAAACACATTGCCTTTTATGAGTTATGGTGGAAGTCATTTACTATCAGAGTTTATAGGGCTTGGAATACTTATGGGGATGCGTCACTCCTCGAGAGTTGTGCATAAAGACATAACAACGAACGAAATGGTTGGAATATAGGTATTTTGACTTCTGTAAACCGTCGTAGCATAATAGCCCAATGCACATAAAAGATTTTGACCCATACGATTTTTCAAAAAAAGAAATAGAAGGCGTAACAGTTTATTATAAAAACCTCCCTTGGGCACCGTGTATACACACTAGATTTACTTTTTCTGTCGGATCTTTTAACGACCCAGAAGGTAAGGAGGGTGTCGCTCATTTTTTGGAACATATGATGTTTGATGGGTCTCCATCTCTACCAACAAAAAAAGACATAGATGAGTTTAGTCGTCTGTATATGCTCAAATCACACAACGCTACAACCGGTTATAACTGGACATCTTACCACGGGAAGTTTTTGCCAGAACATTTTGCAACTGTATTAAAAATGTTTGCTGAACAAGTATCACAACCTCTTTTGAAAGATGAAGATGTTGAACATGAAAGAAAAGTTATTACCCAAGAAGCTTGGGGGCGTTTCAAAAACGAGAAACTTTTGAAATATATAAAAGAGATGGTAAATATACTTTATAGTAAACATGTTCGCGGACATTTCTTTTCTCCTTTAGGTTGGCCAGAGACAGTAGCAAAAATTACACAAAAAGATATAAAAGATTTTCATAAAAAATATTATGTAAAAGAAAATCTATCTATTTTACTAGTCGGAGCAGTAGAGGAAAAACATGTAGATATGTTAGGGGATTTTTTAAAGACTATCCCTAGTGGTGGTAAGGCTATTTTGGATGAGGGTGAGATGGGAAAACCTTTACAGAATAGAATAGAGAAAAATTCAGAAGAAATAGGTGATCCACAAGAGCAGTTAGAGTTTACTATCATGAGAGTGTTAGGCAAACAGGGAGAACAAGAAGAATACGCTGGCCGTGAAGCCGTTAGTCTTTTGTATGACGCGCTTTTTGAGAGATTGCGAACAGAAAAATCTTTGTGTTACGGCGTTAATGTTGGCAATAGATCATATAAAAGTTTTTCCGAGTATATAATTTCAGTAAAAACTAGCGAGGAAAAACTTGAACTTGCTGAAAAAGAGATATGGAATATTTTAGAGGAAATAATAGATGGAAAATGGAAAGATAGATTTGTTCTAATTCACAAACTTATTATTGATACTACAAGATCTAGAGAGCGTTTATCTAGTGACATAATACAAAACAGCTCAAATGACCTGGTTAACGGAGAACGAATCGAAACCCTAGAAGAAATTATTGAAAATCATGGAAGGGTAAAATATGAAGACGTTGTATCTTTTATAAAGAAAACCTTTACAAAAGACGACACTCTAACAGAGGTGATTTACCCAGCTAAAAAAGCTTAAGAGTATAGTTTCTCCGTTTTCTCCAACATTTGTTTCATAGAAAAATCTTTTTCTATTTTTTCTTTTAGGTTTTCACCAATTTTTATTTTTTCGTCTTTTAGGTTTATGAGGTATTCTATAGCTTGTTTGATCTGGTTTACTTTCCCAGCTTTAACTATTTTACCGAGAGAGTCAGAAGTTATGATATCTGGTATACCGCCGACAGAGCTGGAAACTACTGGCAGACCAGCAAGTCCAGCCTCGAGTAGGGTATAAGGCAAGCCTTCTTTTGTAGAGGTCAAAAGGAAAATATCAAAAGCTTTTAAGTTTAGGTTTGCATTATCCATAAAACCGAGCAGGAAGACCTGATTTTCTAACTTTTTATCGACAATCAATTTTTCTAGATTTTTTCTTTCTTCACCCTCACCGATGATGAAAAAGACAAAAGGTGTTTTAATTTGTGACAAGGCTTCTATGGCATACGAAATGCCTTTGTTTTTATGGAGTTCAGCTACGGTTCCAATCCACAGTGCATTTCCCACATCTATTTTACCAGCTCTAAACAGCAAGTCTTTTTTTGCCATCTCTTTTTCTTTGAACTTTATTTGTTCAACCCCGTTGTGTATTAGAGATATTTTTTTACCACTAACCAAAGGCATTTTTAAAGCTTGTTCAGCTTCTCTTTCGGCGATAACAATAGTTTTGTGACAGAGCATTACCGTAAGCCAAGAAAAGAAATATATTAAATATTTTGAAAGAGTAGATCGGTTTTCGTTGAAAGACCACCCATGAACTGTCTGTATTATATTGGGAACACCTAAAGCTCTACCCGCAACCGCTCCCAGTCCTGAAGCTTTTGGACTGTTGAGATGTAGCACGTCTGGCTTTTCTTTTTTTATTATTTTAAAAATCTCTATTAGATTTTTTATTTCTGTAACGATGGATATGTCTCTTTCTAAACTTTTTATTTCTTGAACTTTTAAGCCGTTTTCTTCTAGTTTATTTTTTAAGATATTTCCTTTTCCCACCACAACAGAAATATCGTATTCATCTTTTTGTAGATTTACAGCGAGTGAATATACGTATTTTTGGGCACCGCCCCATACGCCTTTTGTGACCAAATAAAGCACTTTTTTTCTACCTTTTCTCTCGTAGCCATCTTGCATATAGGCCCATTTTAGCATAGAATAGCAATACTTTCTATGACCCCGTAGTAGAAAATGACATTGGAGAAATGTAATATATTTTAATATTATGAAAGGGTCGAATATTTATACAAATATGATTATTAAATGGTATATTGCTCCATCGGAGCGATGTCATTTTTCACTACTGGGATGAGTAATCTAACTAAAAAGGAGGCCATTATTCTCTTTATTGGTGACGTATTTTTCTTTGTTTTTTCTTTGTGGATTGCTCTTTGGATTCGTTTTGCAGAAATACCAGATATGGAAAGGTTTGGAACCCATCTCGTTCCTTTTTCTATCCTTTTTGTCTTATGGTTTTTAGTTTTCTTTATTGCCGGACTTTACGAAAAGCATACTCTAATTTTAAAAAGCAGATTACCAAATGTTATTTTTAATGCTCAACTAATAAACAGCATTTTAGCTATTGCTTTTTTCTACACAATACCGATTTTTGGAATAACACCAAAAACAATACTGTTTATTTATCTAGTCGTTTCTTTCTTGCTAGTTCTAGTTTGGCGTTTTTATGGAAACGTTGTTTTTGGTTCTAGAGAAAAACAACCAGCTCTTCTCATAGGTTCTGGTAGCGAAATGAAAGAACTCTTGGCGGAGGTAAACGGAAACAACAGATACAACCTAACTTTTGTTTCGTCTATCGATGTTCACGATATTTCATCTCTCGATATCCAAGAAGATGTTATAACCACTGTATATTCAAACGATATAAAAATCATTGCTATTGATTTCTCACACGAAAACGTCACACCACTTTTGCCACATTTGTATAACCTTATTTTCTCCAAAGTGCGTTTTATAGACTCTCACCATATATATGAAGACATTTTTGACAGAGTTCCTTTGTCACTAGTTACGTACAGTTGGTTTTTGGAAAACATATCTGTGTCTCCAAAGTTTGCCTATGATTTTCTAAAAAGAATAATGGATTTTGTTTTAGCTTTTGTTCTAGGAGTTGTCTCTCTAGTCTTTTATCCTTTTGTTTTTTTGGCGATAAAAATGGACGATGGGGGACGGGTGTTTATATCACAAGAAAGAGTTGGTAGAGACGGGAAAAATATTCATTTGTACAAGTTTCGTTCTATGAGCCGAAGTGAGGGGCATATAACTCCATCAAAAGAAAACAAAGTGACTTCGGTTGGAAACGTTCTTCGCAAGACCAGAATTGACGAACTGCCACAGCTTTGGAACGTTTTGGTTGGAGACATTTCTCTCATAGGCCCTAGACCAGAGCTTCCTACAGGAGTGGCAATATACGAAAAGGAAATACCATACTACAACATTAGGCATCTCATAAAACCCGGTCTTTCTGGCTGGGCACAGATACATCAGGAAAACCATCCTCACCACGGACCAGAGGTTACTCTGACAAAAGAGAAACTAACATACGATATTTACTACATAAAAAACCGATCTTTTTGGTTGGATATAAAAATCGCTCTAAAGACAATAAAAGCTTTAACATCCAGAACAGGGCTTTAGTTGCTCCATAAAAACTCGTGGTGTATAGTTGTATGGTATTTAGTATTAAATTAAAAAAATGGAAGAATATAAAAAAGACGAACCAATAAAAATAATAGATGTTGGTGCAGATCAAAATATTGATATAAAAAAGGATATTGAGTTTGTTAAAGAAAACGGTGTTTTTATTAGTATCGCCATCTCCATCATCGCTTTGGGTATGGGTATTTATAACTCATACCAGATACAAAACGGTGGAGTGGTGGCAAAAGCTGGTGGAGTAAAAACACCGGCGTTAGAAAAAATACTAAAAGAGCTTCCAGAAAATGTTCCAGTAATAGGTAATCCAGAGGCAAAACTAACCATAGTTGAAATGGCAGACTTCCAGTGTCCTTTCTGCGGTAGATTTCACAGAGATACACTTTCTGCTTTGAAACAAAAATACATCGATACTGGAAAAGTAAAGTTTGTCTATCTAGACTATGCTTTCTTGGGACAAGAATCTCGTGACGCATCAGAAGCGGCAAAATGTGCTAGTGAACAGGGCAAGTTCTGGGAGTATCATGACCAGCTTTATAACAACCAAAACGGCGAGAATCAAGGAAACTTTAACCTAATCAATTTCAAAAAATACGCTACAGCTATTGGTCTAGATGTAGCAAAGTTTGAAAGTTGTGTAGCTGATACTAGATACGACAAACAGATAGCAGACGAGTTGGCTTTGGGTAAAAAATACGGAGTAAACGGTACACCAGCGTTTATAATAGGCAAACAGTTCATAAATGGTGCTTCTCCACTGGCAAACTTTGAGCAGGTGATAGACAGTCAGCTAAAATAGCAAAATCCACATCTGTGGGAATGGTAGATCTCCAAACAGTGGCTATACATAGCCACTGTTTGCTATATTTGACTTTTTGTGTTGTAAGGTATATAATATACCCAGTTGTTTCGTGTTCTTCGTCATTTTCACTAAAACCAGAGCTGGACCCCAAGCCAGCGTTTCAGGAGGTAGTCATGAAGAAGTATATCTTCTCCGCGCTCCTCGCAGGAGCGCTAGCTGTAGTGGCCTGCGGGAGCAACCCGGCCGGACCTAGTCCGACCCCTGCGCCCGCACCAGCTCCCGCTCCGGCGCCATCACCGGCACCGAGCCCGAGTCCAGCTCCCGCTCCGACCCCAACGCCCTCACCAGCGCCTGCACCTGGGCCATCCCCGACGCCGGTACCCGCAACGGTACCAGCTCGAGGCAACCCAGCTCATGCACCCGCAGAAGTCCCGGATCCGATCTGGAACCTGGCTTTTGTAACCACCCCAACGGGAGAGATCCTGTACAGGGTAAACGGCGGGATTCATTTCGAACTCCCCGCCGGCACAGACAGAGCGACCGAAGACCTTTACAGGTCGGTGGTCAACCAGGCGATGGCCGACTCCGGAGGGTACAACCCGATGGATCTCACAGTCGGCCCCAGTCGCAGTTCTGGTCCTGGCATCCCGGTGCCGATCAGTTTTGTACCCTCACCTTTGGACTGTAACGGTCTGAATGCTGCAGGATGTACGACATCACACGTCGCTTCTGGCAGTGGCCAGGTAGTGGCGTGCGAGATCAGCATCCGAGATGGGTACACGACCAACGTATTGGTCATTGAGCACGAGCTGTTGTCGTGCCTCCCGATCGTTAAGAGGACCCAGACCAACGGTCTCTTCGCTATCGGTGTGTCCCAGCTCACTCGTGCAACAACAGAGGAGAGGGCTATGATGGAGTGGAGGAATCACTATCCTCCGCTGTCCGTATATCAGCCCAGAGTTGGGGCAACAGCCTTCTCTTCCTACCTCTCCGACTTCGGTCGGATCGGGATGAGGAGTATCGG
>JBEBJM010000030.1:0-6774 GCA_040079895.1 Nitrospira sp. | reverse complement strand
GAGCTATATGTCTACACTTTTTAACAAAGCGACCTTGGGTTCAAGATTATTAGCAATATTTTTTTTACTTATTGTCTTTTCAACTATTATTTTTTTTATCAACAAAAATAATAGAAAAAATAAGATGGTTGCCGAAAATAATTATTCAAAACAAACCGACACACTAAAAGCTGGCGTCACCCCTCAAGACTCTTTTAACTATGATGATTGTCCTTATTCTCCCGACAAAATAAAATTGCAGACAAAAAAACTATACGAAAATACCAGCTTGGGATTTCAGATAGAAATACCTAGTGACTGGTACATCCCTAGTGCCTCCGACACAGATCCACATTTTTATTATTGTACCCAAAATAAATCAATTGGTGACGCATTTGAAATACTATACTACAGCAATAAATACGAAAGTATAAAATCAGCATCAACAAAGCTTAAACCCGTAGCGCAATTAAACGGTCCTTCCACCGAAAACGGACTAGTTTATGACCATGTCGCAATCAACAATATTCTCTACCCCGATGCAGACGGAGAAGAGATGAGTTGGAGAAATGCCTATGTGATTATATTTGAACAATCAAAAAAGGCGTACCTTTTTATGTCATATAATAAAATTGACACTTACGCCTCATTTTCATTTCAACCGATAAAGTAAATATTATTATTGGTGCCCGGGAGAGGACTTGAAACTTACAGTTTCAGTACACCTTTTCTGTTTTTTATTTCGCTAGCTGATAAAAAACTATCAAAGGTTTTCGAGTCCTCACACAGAGTCATAACATGACTCTGTTTCCGTGGCTAAAATAAAAACTGCTTATAAGCAGTTTTTATTTTGGTGCCCGGGAGAGGACTCGAACCTCCACACCTTACGGCTTACCCACCTCAAGGGTAAATGTCTACCAATTTCAACACCCGGGCAATAACACTTTGCAGTATATGCAAATATTAGTTTATTTTCAATCAAAAAACATCCTTTCGGATGTTTTTTGATTATTCTGCAGATTCTGTTTTTACTTCTTCTGCCTCTGTAACTTCTTCTGCTGTTGTGTTATCTGGTAGGTCTTGGATATTTCTCATTTGTCGTCTGATCTCTTTTGCAGCCTTGTCTCGTATGTGGTAGAGCTTTGCTCGACGAACCTTTGATCTTTTTAGGGTTTCGATTGAATCAATCATTGGAGAGTAAAGTGGGAATATTTTTTCTACTCCAACTCCTGAAGCAACTCGTCTTACTGTAAAAGTAGCACCCGCCTCCTTTCCGTGTTTTACAGCAATAACAAGACCTTCAAACGCCTGAAGACGAGTTTTTCCTTTCTCAACGATTTTCTGCCAAACACGAACATTGTCACCTGACTTTATATCAAATGCCTTTCGGTCAGCTATTTTTACTGGAGACTGAATACCTGCTGTTTCCATATGTCGAAACAATTTAGCATAGAACTATTAGCTTTGCAACCCATCTACAACCCTGCTGAAATCTTCTGGGTATGGAGCTTTTACACTATGAATACCGCCTTTTATATCACAAAAAGTAACCTCGTATGAATGTAGAGCCAAACGTTTAAAACCCAAAGTATTATCCCTGTTTGGGGCATACAAAGTATCCGCAACCAAAGGGTGGCTTATTGCTTTAAAATGAACTCTGATTTGATGAGTTCTTCCAGTTCTCGGCATAACTTCCACAAAAGAATAACCGGGTATGTTTTTTATGACCTTATAGTCCGTCACCGCCTCCCTATCCTCGCCTCTCCCACCCCTTTGGGCTGACCACAGCCGAAAATCTTTACTACTTCTGTGTATTGGGCGATCTATGGTGCCCTTCATTGTTTTCATCTCCCCAAAAACAAAAGCGTGATAAGTTTTTTTGACCTCACGGTTTTGAAATTGTTCTTTCAAATTCTCAAAAGACTTTTGTGTCTTTGCCACAATCATAACTCCAGATGTATCTCGATCTAACCTATGCACTATACCTGAACGCAAAACCACATCTCCATCTGTACTTCTACCGTGCTCACCGACTTCCTTTATTTTTGGATATTTTTTTAAAATCCAATCAACCAAAGTTGGCTCTTCGTTTTTGCCATCACTATGAACAACCAAACCAGCCGGTTTGTTTACAACCAAAACCTCTTTGTCTTCATATAAAATAGTTGGTTCCATATTACTTTCCTATTCTCCTCTCTCTGTTACTATACTCCTCTAAAATCTCCCCGAACTCATCTTTAGAAAAATCAGGCCAAAGTGTTTTTGTAAAAAAAAGTTCACTATAGACACCCTGCCAAGGCAAAAATCCAGAAAGTCTCTCTTCGCCAGATGTTCTTATAATAATATCTGGGTCTGGCATTGGATAAGTCTGCAGATGTTTTGCAAAATACTCATCTGTAATATCCTCTATGTTTGGATTTTCTTTTACGATACTTTTTACAGCAGAAATAATCTCCTGACGTCCACCGTAGTTCAGAGCAAAATATACATGAGGGCCTGAATTGTTTTTTGTCTGCACTTCGGCATCTTTTAGTTTTTCTTGTAAGGAAGTAGAAAATCTAGATATATCACCGACGCAATGCAAAATACCTCCTTGTTTGTTGAAGTGTTCTATTTCATTATGTATGTATTCAGCGATAAGATTTAGAAGGTAAGAAACTTCCTCCTCTCCCCTTTTCCAATTTTCTGTTGAAAATGCAAAAAAGATAATATGTTTTATACCAAAATCTTTTGCCAAGGTTACGACTTCTTTTAGTTTTTCCCCGCCTGCCCTGTGACCCTGTAGAGATAACTGACCGTTAGCTTTGGCCCATCTTCGATTACCATCCATTATGATCCCGACGCATTCCGGAATATTTTCTATACTCATTTGGATGATTATATAACATTTTTCGACTTGATAAAAGAGGTAAAGTCGTGTAATCTGAACCTTGTACTTAAATCGGTAAATATAGTATTGCGCGATTAGCTCAGTTGGTAGAGCAACCCGTTTACACCGGGAAGGTCGTAGGTTCGAGTCCTGCATCGCGCACAAAATAAAAAACTCCGCCGAAGGAGTTTTTTATTTTGTGCGTTTATTTTACCAAATCCGAACCTGTTTCCAAAATCGGAGTAAATGAAAGTGGTGACGTGACAATGAATTCCGCCACGCCGGAGGCGTCCACTTCAGAATACTGTCGGGTACGACAGTATTCTTCCGTTCCCGCTCCGTCGCATCCGCCCCCAGCACCCGCCACTCCCCATGCATGATTTGTTTGGCGCAGATTTTTTGAATTTTGGAATGGGTGGCGGGAGTGGAATTAACATCTGAATAGAAACATTAAAAACGGAGTCTAAACACAATATAAATCGTCGGCTTGACTTTATTTACATATTCATATATCATATGCACATAGCTTTTTGATAACTACAAAACCTATGTCAGGGTCCCACGAAGTAACATTCTGTGGGATTGGGCCTTGATAGTTCAAACGAACAGGGTGATTTCTGCGAAAGTGGAAGTCCGGTTTCCTCCGTAACCATGGGATAATTGATATCTGCTTTCTTGATCAACAGGAAATGTGTACGAGTCAATGAGTGGAACAACTACACCTCCACAGGTGTTTTTTGTTTCAAAAAATGGGTGGCAACACGTGGATTTATCCTCGTCCCTTTACATGTCTTTTTGACGTGTGAAGAGACGAGGATTTTTTGTTTTTAAACATCAAATCCTTAGTCATCGCTATAGACTCAAAAATAGCTTGTTCTTTATCAACTTTCCAAAGGAGACAGGAAAATGAGCGACAACGTTAGGTTCGTAGAAACACATCGGCAAGACAATGCCAGATTTAAGGATTGGAAAATTTCAATCCTCGACAATCCTTCGGGTACTTTTTCTGCTCAAACAGAAATCGTTAACCTAGTTATTGGAGAAATCACCACTTTCACAGTCAAGAGTTTTGGTTGTGAACTTGATGAGAGTAGTAACGACGGCGTATACCGGCATGTCGTAGATGCTTCGAGGTTGATAGTTCTTCACTCTGACGATGAGATCCTGGGTTTTGCCGCAGAAAAATCCCTCGGTGTAAAAGAAATTATGTATTTACACGGGGTAGCTGTTTCTGACAAAGCAAAGGGTTTTGGAGTGGGGCGAACTCTTATAGAGACCCTGCTTACGTGTTCGGTAAAACAACACCTCGCTTTTACTACACAGAGTCCAGTCATGTTCTGTGTTGCTCGAGCTTTACTCAACGGAAAAATCAATCCAACACCTCTCAAAAAGTTGGTCACAACTGAACTAACTGAGATTGGTTGGCGTTTGATCAAGGAGCGTCCAGGGACGTTTGAACCACATGAGTTCGTTGTGCGTAATTTGTATGGCGACTGTCTCTATCCTCAAATCCCTCAGTCGAATGACCAGTTAGCAAATAACTGGTTTAGTGATTCATTAAGGATAGATAAGGGGGTGACCAGGGATGGTTTCCTGTTCGTTGGAGAGTTCTGATTTTCATGGAGGGGGTCTAAAAAATCCTCTCCATATTATAAAACTGACATTATTAGTTAATAAAATATATATGAAAAAACAATTCAAAGTATTGGTAAATGTGGGAACGCATGGCACTGAACGCATTGGATTAAAAGTGCTAGAAAAATTAAAAAACCTCAATCCTAAGAGTGGAAAATTAGAGACAAATATAGCAAATCCAAAAGCACTGAAAAAAGGTGTGAGATTTATTTCTCATGACCTTAATCGTTCATTTCCAGGGAATAAAAAAGGTTCTTACGAGCAACGACTTGCACACAATCTTATACCAAAATTAAAATCTACTAACCTTGTTATCGATATACATTCGACTGAGAGTGATATAAGGGAAGCAATGATTGTTACAAGGTATACGAAAAAAATTAAAAAATTAATAAAAGCTGTTGGACCTAAATATGTCTTAGTGATGAAAATCAGTAAGAGTAATGCACTCATTTCGCATTCAAAACTTGGAGTGGCATTTGAGTATGGGAATGACAAGTCTATCAAGACGCTCACTGGTACAGTTGGTGGGATAAAAAATATCTTAAGATCATTAGGAATGATTGAGGGAGTTTGTAAGCCACAACATACAAAAACTAAGATATACATTATTAAAAATACTTTTCCTAGAAAAAGTTCCGACAAACTTATGCCTGAAATAAAAAACTTCACTCTTGTCAAAAAGGGTCAGGTTGTTGCAAAAAATAGAGACAAACTCATTCGATCAGAAAAGTCTTTTTATCCAATTCTTTTTAGAGAACCGACATACAAAGATATTTTTGGTTTTATGGGAGAGTATTTGGGAGAAATTTAAAATTAATTAACAAAAATAAAATGAAAAAAAGAATTCTTACAGGCGATCGTCCAACAGGACAATTACATATCGGACATTTATGTGGAGCTTTGAAAAACAGAGTGGCTCTTCAAGATGAATACGAAACTTTTGTGATGGTTGCTGATGTCCAAGCACTGACAGACAACTTCAATAATCCACAAAAAGTAAGAAAAAATGTGCGAGAAGTTACAATGGACAACTTGGCGGTAGGTATGGATCCAAAGAAAGCAACATTCTTTATTCAATCTCTCATACCAGAAATTGCAGAACTTACAGTATTTTTCTCAAACCTCGTAACAATTAGCAGACTCAAAAGAAATCCAACTGTAAAAGAGGAAATATCTCAAAAACAAGAATTATTCAAAGATGATGTAACTTTTGGATTCTTAGGATATCCAATAAGCCAAGCGGCTGACATTACAGCTTTTCAAGCTGATTTAGTTCCTGTCGGCGAAGATCAGTTGCCAGTGATAGAACAAACAAAAGAAATCGTACGAAAATTCAATCATATCTATGGAGATACGTTAAAAGTACCAGAAGCAAAAGTTGGAAACTTTGCTCGTGTACTAGGTATGGATGGTAGAAAAATGGGAAAGAGTCTTGATAACGCTATTTTTCTTACAGACTCGGCAGATATCGTCAGAGAAAAAATCAAAGAAGCTTTAACTGGCGAGGTCGGTGGCAAAAATTTACTTAGTTTGCTGGGAGAATTTTGTGACGACCAAAAAGTAGTTAATAAATTCAACAAGGAATATGCTAACGGCACAATTAAGTATTCTGAATTAAAACCTATCCTATCCAATTGCATTATTGAAAAACTTAAACCAATTCAGGAGAAAAGAAAATATTATGAGGCACATCCTGAAGTTGTAGATAAGATTCTCAACGATGGCACAAAAAAAGCTAGAGCCGTAGCAAAAGAAACGATGAGATTGGTAAAAGAAAAAATGTATATAAATTATTAATGTGAGCCGTTAGGCTCATGGGAGCTTCCCGCCATGAATTCAGGTGGCGGGAAATTGGTGCGCGCACGGTGGGTGGGGCAAGCACACCTAAGTTTGAAGTCTCGGACATATTCCGTTTTGGGCGTTATTATGTAACCACAAAATGATATACTACCGCTAGTCCAAAGGAATGCTGTCCGAGACGAATGATGACGCTACATCACCACGATGGTAAGGTAGTACAGTAGTTTGAATTCCGTCAGTTTCTCCCTTAGGAGAAACCCGACCTCGCTCTCGCCACCACCATACCGAAAAAAGGAAAAGGAAATCGCGCCAAACAAAAAGAATGCGTGGTGGCGAGGCGAGGGCGGAGCGACGGAGCGGGAACGGAGCCGAACACCTTGCGGTGTTCGGTGGAGTGGACGCTACGGCGTGACGGAATTCGTCGTGGAGCGTACAAATTAACTTCAAACTTTCATACGCTCGGCGCGTGAGATTAGATTTACTTTCAA
>JBEBJM010000029.1:0-6963 GCA_040079895.1 Nitrospira sp. | reverse complement strand
ACAATAAGTAGAGCTGAAAATACGTTCATATATAAAGGTGTTTTTGTTCTGCCTTGAGAGTAGTATGAACGTACAAAAAGAGCGACCAGGTTTTGAGCCAAAAGAGAAAAAGTGAAAAGGGCTAGAGCTGCAGCTGTCAGACGAGTGTCATCCCAGTTAAACTTCCCTGCCCCCAAAATAGTTCGCACGATCTGCGCCCTCAAAACAACAAACATAACTGAAACAGGTACTGACCAGAAAATAATATGTCGAGCCGAAACTATCATCTGGTCGACAAACTCACTTTTATTTCCACCAGAAAAAAGGCGGGTTAACGTTGGAAAAGCAGCCAAAGAATAAGAAACGCCTATAATACTAAAAGGCACCGACTGAAGGTTGAAAGAAAAGTTGAAAATAGACACCGAACCCGGAACAAAAAAAGAAGCAAAAGATATCAAGAAAAGTTCTGATAACTCGTTAGAAGAAACTGTTATGGTTCTAGGTAAAGATGTATAAACTATTTTTTTTATTGATCCGAACTTTATAGGCAAACTAAAACTCGGCAACATTTTTTGCTTCCAGATAAAAGGCACCTGTATAGCAAAATGAAAAAAAGCTCCTATCACAACACCATAACCCAAACCATTTAGTCCGAAAATTGGATAAAGAAAAACTATGCCGAAAATAATACCGACGTTATAAACCACCGGCGCAATAGCGTACAAGAAAAATCTTCTGTGTATTTGTGTGATACTAGCAAGAAGATTTGAAAAGCCTAGAAAGGCTGGAGACAATAAAAGTATACGAGTTAAAGAAACCAGCTGACCAAAATCGGCTGAGTTTGCAAAAACAGGAAACAAAATGGCCATAAAATACGGCGCTGTTATATAAGCCAGAACCCCAACAACAAACATAAAACAAAAGTAAAAAGTAAAAACTGTATCAACAAACTCTTTTGCTTCCTCCTGACTTTTTTCCAACCTTTCAATAAGAAAAGGTATAAGAACAGATATGGAAACTATAGAGGCCACCGTAACAAACAAAACGTCTGGTATCCTAAAAGCCGAGTAATATAAATCCAGTGTATTCCCTGCCCCAAACTGGGAAGCTAAAATCCTATCTCTCACCAAAGCTAGGATCTGGGAACAAATAGCAAAAAAGCCCAAAAGATATGCAGCCTGATGCAAACCCGCTATCTCTTTATTCAGGAAATTAAGAAAGCTTTTTACCATTTCAGTATATTAACGGACTTTTTCTTTTACTGGAAGTTTCTTTGCTTTTTCTGGTTTTACAGCATTTGGATCAACAAAGAGAGACTTACCCTCACGAAGAGAAGACAAAATCGTGTTTACTTCCGGACTATCTGGATTTGTTATCTTTAGATCCTCAAACTCTCTCAAGGCTTTTGCGTGATAACCCACCGCCTCATATGAAAGACCTAAAAAATATTTAGCGTTAGCATAGTTCGGTGTCATATTCACAGCTTTTTCCAAAGCAGTTATAGCGCCATTGAAATCTTTTATATTGTATTTCAGAAGACCAAGTTGGAAAAATATAGCAGGATTTGTTGGGTCTATAACAGAAGCTGCTGTAACAGAATCTATAGCACCGTTTATATTTTTAGCTGTAACTTCTATTTGTGAAAGAAGGAAGTATGCATCAAGATAATCCCTCTTAACGTTTATGGCTTGGAGAGTATAATTTTTTGCTTGAGTTAGGTCTCCACGTATCACAGCCAACCTGGCAATAAGCAAAAGTATTCCGGGATTTTTTGGATTTAGACGAAGAGCTTCTATAAACTTCAACTGCGCTGTCTCATACGCACCATCTATGTGCAGGTCTGGAACAGAAACCGCTCCGTAAACCTGACCGAGAGAAACCCAGTTTAAATAATTTGTATTATCACTATCAACCGCAGATTGAGAAGCTTTTATAGCAGAAGTCAAAGTGTCACTAAACTGCTTTCTTATATCCTCTGCTTTTACTTTGTTTGGATCTTGAGACAAAATAGCATTTAGTTTTGCTATCTCTATTTCTGCTAGAGCTCTAAAATATACATCGCTAGGAACATGAGTAATGGCTTTTGTCATATACCCTTCGGCAAGAAGAATGTCTTTTGTTGTATTTAGGGCATAAGAACTTTTTTGGAAATACAAAAGAGATACAGAGTTTTTGTAAAGACCATAACCCAAATATATACCAGAGAACAGGACGGCAACCATAAGTAGTGTTGAAACAAACCCCTCTCTAGGACTTCTTCCGAAGTTTCTAGTTTCAACATTAACTAAACCAGAAACATAAACCGAAGCAAAGAAAAGTCCCGTAAAAAACAAAGTCAAAATAAATATGACCGTACTAGGAACATAAGCAAACGTCATTATCCACAAATATAGCGAGACAAAGAAAGATGAGACTAATAAGTATTTTATAAAATCATCTTCTGTTCGTATAAAAATGGATTTCACCCCAAGATAAATATAAAACCCCAAAAATAGTAACCAAGAAAATACACCTAGAATACCAGTGGTAACAGCAAAAGTCGGTATAAGACCAATTCCGTTTGTAAAATCTGTATTCCAAAAAACAGTGGAAATAATCTCATCTGGTTTCCACATAAGCCATTGTGTAGCAAAAGTATTTGGACCAGAACCAAAAAGTGGATGATCTATGATTGTCTTTTTGGCAATATCTAGTGTTGTGACCAAAGAAGGACGAACTTCTACATTGGAAATATGTAACTTGTTTGGAAGATAGTTACTAAAACTAGTGCCCAAAAAAGAAAAGGCTAGAGAAATAACCAAGACCGCTAGGGTGTAGAGTGGAACCTTTGAAAGTTTTTGTCCCATAGACAAAGGTTCTTGATTGTTTGATTTGGAACTGAATATACAGTAAAGAATAAAAAGGAAAGAAGAAATACCAACGATAATCCAAACCATAGCAAAGTTAACCAAAGCCAAAAAGAAAATAGAAAGTGCCAAGGCAACGGAAACCAAAACTTTCATGAACCGACTTATGTTAACCATCTGATAAGTTATAACGGAAAGAATAGCTCCTATACCAAAAAATATTCCGACGTTGTTCCAGCTCCCCACCATAGTAGATGTAACATCACCAAACAAACCAAAAGCCAAAAACTTTGTGCCGAAAATAATTCGAACTAGTAAAAATAAAGATAAAAGAAGAGAAGATACAACAAAAGAAAGATACGAATAAAATATTCGCTGTTTACTTCTAAAGATAACTGAAACTAAAAATATATAAGTAAAACCTAAAATAATAAAACCTACTGTGTTTATATCAAATGTATAACCAAAAAAAGCTTGTCTAGAAAATCCGTTGGAAACACCAGCCAAAGCATAAACTATAGGCACCAAAGAGAGAAAGCCCAAAACATATCTTGAAGGTCTAGGTAGATCCAGTGACCCATATATTAGACCAGAGACAACATAAACCAAAATAGAAGCGATTACCCCAGAAGCAAAAAGTAAACTAGTTCCAAACTGTGTTGAAATAAAAGAAGCAGGAACAAAAAATATAGGAGTTAGAAATGTTACAGCGAGTAATAAAACGAAGGATATTTTTTCAAACAAAGACTTTTTATTTGTTGTCACGGCAACCTGATTTTCTCTTATATTTTCTTGCATTTTTTTATGTTTAATTTGGCTTTATATCGCTATATTATATATAAAATAAGGTGCTACTTCAATGTGGAGAATGGGCTGTTTTAAGCTTATTTGAAATATTTTTATATTTGTGGTATAATAGTCACGTTGTGTTGGGTAGGTACTCTGCATTCCCTCAAGGGTATACAGGGAGGAAAGTCCGAACATTAGACCTAGAGTAATCTAGGTAGGAGTAGCGGGTAACGCCCGTCGGGAGCAATCCTAGAGGTGCGAGCAGTGACGCCAAAGGCGAAAGCTGGAGGGTTCCTTTTGAAAACGTAAGTTGAATAAAGGAATAATTTTGCAGAGATGCAAAAGTGAAACGGCAAAATCCTTACTTTGATGCAAGGCCGTGCTGGGGTAACCCAGAGTGCCGCTTGATCTCTGTGGCAACACAGAAGACAGATAAATGCCTATCGTTTGTTACCAGTTTGGTGACAGATACAGAATTCGGCTTATAGACACAACAAAAATGAAAACCCACGCCTAAACCGCGTGGGTTTTCTCTTTATTCAAAAACCAAAGTAGAAAGTATTTGAGAGATCAGAGCATCCAGCCTTTTGTATGTTGTGACTTGATACAAGTTTCCATTTTTAACAAACCAGACTTCTCTCGTCTCACCCAGACTCGCCTCTTTACTGAAAAAAATTATAGCCTTTGGACCACTACTGCTTTTTTGATCTGGCCCCAGGATAACCGATTGCGGATCTTTTATAACAATATCCGGAATATCTTTTTTTATTCTGGCAACAGTCAGGTCACCACTTTCATCCCATGGAGTTATGTTTATTTGAAACCAATTTTTGTTTGCATCATCCTGAAAAAGAATCTGCTCTCCGTCCCCCTCTCTAAAGTTCGAGGTTTTCATACTAGATGGATAAGTAAAAGAGAAAGCGTATTTTTTGTGAATAAAAGTACTACTACTGTCATCAACTTTTTTTATTTCAGGTGAAACAACATCCTCCAAAATCTCCACATCCTGTCCAACAGTCTCTTCGGTATTCTCTCCCCCATCCACATTTACAACCTTGTCTGTTTTAGAAAATCTCACAAAAGAAAAAACCACTGCGCTGATTATTATTAAAATAATTATTATTTTATAAATCGATTTCATCTTGGTTGGTTGTATACATTCCCTAATTCCCTAGGGTAACCCTTGTGATATATGGTGGCTAATTTATTGACTTTTATTGAACAGTAACCATTCTGAAACCTCATCGAAAGAAAAATTTTCTGAAAAATAATCGGGGAAATCTTTTTCATTTAATATCAAGCTTTCTTCCCTATCAACACCAATATAATCTTGATAACTTGAGTATCTATATTGATTCAAAAATCTTTTTGCACTGAAAATATCTTTGATGCCATTTTCCCTCCAACCATGTTCTACTAATTTTACAGGATTAAGATGAATATATGAAAATAAATATTTTAAATATTCATCATTATCAGCGTGTTCAGCTTTGTATGTGCCTTGAAATAAAGATCCGACTCTACTATTTAATTTATTGAAGTAGCCCGAATAACCAGTTGTGAGTTTTTCCATGAACTTAGCTACACCACCTTCAGTAGTCTCTTTTACAAGTATATGAAAATGATTTGGCATCAAAACATAAGCTCCTATGGATACTAGTTCACCACCCCTATCAATTTTATTTAGAGGAATCCTTTTGACTTCATCATATCTAAATGGGGATGAACCGTTTGCAAGATATAATAACTTTAAAAAACGCTCGTAGTTTGACTTTGATTCAAACACTTTTCTTTTCTCAACACCTCTATTATAAATATGATAATACTCACCAAGTGATATGGTAATCTTTCTCTGCATAGATTAATTGTAACTCAAATTATAAAACAAAAACAACTGAACCATACAAAATAATCCTTTGTTACAGCCACCGTATACCGCAAGGGTTACCCTAGGGGTTTTGTTTTATCGGCCGAGGCTGTAGAGGGTTTTGATTTCTTCGACAGTGAGAGCGCGGTTGTAGACTCGGACGTCATCCATTTGACCATTAAAGTAGGTGTAAGTTCCAGTGGAAATAGGTGCTCCGATAAAAATATCTGGTACACCATAACTAGTATAAGTATTTCCTGATAGTACACTACCAACCTCTACTCCATTTACATAAGTTCTTGCTGTCGTACCATCTGCAATACCAACCACATGAACCCATGTTTTTAGAGGTAAAGTACTGCTAGGAGCTGAAGTTGTATTTGCTGAACCATCATAAACATAAAAATATAATTTACCATCATTCTTAATATATAAAACCTTATCGTGAGTGCCGTGGTTAAATCCATTCGCAAAACCCACAATTGTATTATTCGTACTAGGTATTGATGGTATTTTGATCCACGCTGAAATAGTTACCTTTGCTATATTCACAGTATTTGTGGTATTTAGATAATCATCCACACCATCAAAACTCAAAGCTTGACCGAGTTTTCCTATGACTGGGGTGGGGCCACCGGTGAGGGTGCCTGTGTTTCCGTTGCTGGAAACGTCGTTGGCTTTGGTTCCATAAATATCTTTACCATCAAAAGTCCAGTAGCCGATAAGTCCGTCGGTTACTCTGTTTTTGTTTGTTTTATTTACAACGGTTGCTTTGGTGCCTTTGTAGAGTGCATAAACTTCACCGGCAGAAAGCGCGCGGTTGTAGACGCGAGCATCGTCTATTGAACCAGAAAAGGCATTAAGGGTCCCCCAAGCATTACTTCCAATTTTTGCCGTATCAGAACTAAATACTTGAGCATTTCCTGTACCAGAATATGATCCTCCCACATCAACCCCGTTGACATATAGATTCATATCAGTTGCTCCACGTGCCACGGCAACAATGTGATACCATGTGTTCGCGGTTATTAATCCAGCTCCAGATAATTTTGTTCTCCTGTGATTAGAACCTCCTGTTGATATAGAATCGCCATAATCAATTTCTACAGACCCATCCGAATTTATCCATATTCCCGATCCTGAATAAATACTACTGCCAGTATGTGCGTCTGTAGCAATAATATTATAATTAACAGAAGGCAAGCTTCGTATTTTTACCCATACAGACAATGCAAAAGGTAATGGAACTTCTAGACTTGAGTCATTACCTAAATCAACATAGTCATCTGATCCATCAAGGTTCACCGCCCCACCGATTTTACCGGAAGTCCATGTTGGACCGAGAATGAGTGTCCCTGTGTTGTTGTTGAAACTAGCGTCCTCTGCACGAGTTCCCTGCCCTTCGTCGAGTGGCCAGTAACCGACGAGACCTGTGTTGTTTATTCCACTGGCTACTTTTGGTTTCTGGAGTTTGTAGAGACG
>JBEBJM010000028.1:0-7194 GCA_040079895.1 Nitrospira sp. | reverse complement strand
AACCCGTGCTGACTTTCCTTCTGGTTGGTGGACACTCCCACCAGCCAGAAGACAACCGACAGTCGTCAAGACTCTGACAAAGTCCTGACGGCTTTTTATTTTCAAAAACTTTTACTTTTAAACAATTCGGGTTATATTAGACAAGCTAAAATGAAAAAGAAACGGAAATCAAAATACACAGTCGGTGACTTTGCTCTGCGAGTTGGAAAATCAAAAACGGGCAAAGGTCTTTTTGCTGTAAATCCAATACCAAGAAAATCTTGTATCATCGAATACATAGGAAAAAACGTAAAAGAAGCTGACCAATACAAAGTCCGAAGTAAATATCTTTTTTGGGTAGGTAAAAACAAAATGATAAACGGCTGGATCAAAGAAAACACCGCTAGATATATAAACCACTCATGTAGACCAAACTGCGAGGCAGACGGACCAGAGGGGCGTATTTTCATATCATCCATACGAAACATAAAAGCTGGAGAAGAACTAACATATAACTACGGAAAAGAGTATTTCAACGAATATATAAAACCAAAAGGCTGTAAGTGTGTAAAATGTAAAGAAAAATAGATATAAAAAAAACCACTGTCTTCAGTGGTTTTTTTATGTTGATCTGTTACAGACTACATTATCCTCTCACCTTTTATCACTCTGATCAAAATCATAATGATAGCGATGATAAGTAAAATGTGTATGAACCCTCCTATGGTGTAAGAAGTCACAACTCCTAGTAACCATAGTATGAGTAAAACGATTGCGATAGTTGTTAACATGTTATTTTATTTAGTTTGCTGTCTGGAATGTTGCTGGCCATGTGATACTCTCGTTTCCATTTCCATCTCTTACGTATACAACGTAGTTGTATACAGTGTTTGGATTTAGGTTAGTTAGAGTTCCAGTATGTGACACTCGTAGATCAGCATGAACCAAGAAACTGTTACCTCCTATAGTTACTGAAGAAGTTGGACTTCCCTCTATCATAGATATTGGTGATGTACTGTAGTATATTATTGCTGAAGAGTTTTCGCTTGTACTCCAGTTAAAAGTCGCTGTTGAGTTTGAAGTGTTTATACTTAGAGGATAAATAAAAGGTGAACTTCTATCTAAACCACTTACACCCCCACCCATTTGTGCATTTATCGCAGCTATTGTTACTGGACCAACTCGTCCTACTGTCGCAATACCATTTCTAGATTGAAAGTTTGATACGGCTGATTGAGTAAGTGTTCCAAAGAAACCCGTAACAAGACCTTGAGGATAAATCGTATTATCCTGCGCTAGAAATGTCTGAAGATCAGAAACATCAGCACCTCTCATTCCGAGCTCTAGCTGTCGAGTCAATGTTGCTGCACTTGCTGTTAAAGCAAGACCGAACATCAGAAGAGATGCCACACCAACAACTGCTAGAGTTAGAGTGCGTGTCTTTTGAGAAACTGTATTTGATTCCAAAACTTTTGTATTAATCATATAATTTTTATTAGTGTTTTTATAATTTTCTGTTTATGGGGTATGCGGTATCGGCCAACCCTACCTCTTATAGATATTGCCGTCTGTAAAACTAAAATATTACACAGCTTGTAATTTGAGGTTGTTTATCTCCTTTTCTAGCTTACCTATATAAGTCTCGAGTTTTTGGATTCTCTCTCCCACTTTTGCCTCAATATGGTTGGCGTGACCAGCCAAAGTGTCAGCTACAACCATTATTTCTGTAGCATCTTCCATGGCTAAAAGAATAATGGGCGGAAATCTTTTAGAAGAACCTTCTGTATGAAAAACCTGACGCGCGTTTAGTATCATTACTTTTTTACCTATAATCGGAAAATCATGCATAACTTCAAACCCCTTAAAAAAAGAGTTCTTTGGCAAAATATCTTCCAAAAGTTTTCGAAGGGCGGGTATATCCCACTGACCATTTCCTAACTCATAAACAACTTTTCTTTCTGTATCTTTTTTCTCCACCTGAAATGTTCTATAAAAAGATTCGTTGGCAACCATAACACGCAAATCTTTATCTAAAATCAAAAAAGGTTCTCGCACGGTATCGACGATTGTTTTAATATAAATCCAACTTTCTTCTAATAAACGATCATTTAAATCTGTTTTATTTTCAGGTAAATCATCTTTTCTGGTTGAGTAGATATTTTTATTATTTTTCATATACTATCCGCCGTAAAAAGTAATTAATCAATAAGTGTGCTATAACTAACAAAGAAGTTTTTGACCTAAATAATCAGCTTGTAATGACTATGTAATATCACATCTGTTGTTACGGCTATATAAACATATGAACTCTAAAAAAGAGGAGGAAAATGAGATGCAAGAAACTATGTCTAATGCATATCACGACCACGAAAAAGGGCTTAACAAACACTCTTTTTTCAAGGTGCACAACCACGAACTTAGCGACGATCTAGTGCAAGACACCTTTCTGAAAACATGGAGGTATTTAGTGAGAGTTGGAAAAATAGATACAATGAAAGCTTTTCTTTATCATGCCTTAAACTGCTTGATTATAGATGAGTACAGAAAACGAAAGACGACGTCACTGGATACCATAATAGAAAACGGATACCAACTTAGCTCTGGCGACAGCGAACAACTACTAGATGTTTTGGATGGAAAAGCTGCTATATTACTCATAGCCAGACTACCTTTAAAATATCAAAAAGTAATGCGTATGCGCTACACCCAAAACCTAACTCTTGGAGAGATGGCTCTGGTCACAGGGGAAACAAAAAACAGTATGGCTGTTCAAGTCCATCGTGGATTGATGAAATTAAAAGTTCTATATAACCATAGTTAATTTTATATTACTGTAATATCACTTAAACCTGTTCGGCTAATACTGTAATCAACTAATAAAAACTTTATGGATAAATCAATATTGTGGTGGATTGTTGGAGCTTTGCTGGTGTTCATACTTTTAGTTCTAGGAATTAAACTTTTAAACAAAGACGATGAAGTGGTGCCAGCAGTAGTAGATAACACACCAAACCCAGTAACTGTCGTAAATCCAATACCTAGCGAGACACGTTCTGAAGAAACTGTTTTTTCTATTGCTAGTAGCATAGGAAATGCTAGTCAGTTTGCTGTTCTACTTGCAAACACTGGTGTTGGAACAAGTATCGGAACAACAACATATACAGTTTTTGTACCAACTGATGCAGCTTTCAACAAAACTGCCACAGGATATGTATCTGGCCTAGGAGCTAGTGCAAAGAAAAGACTGGTGCAATATCACATAGTTTCAGGACGATCTATTGATACTGACGCTATAAGATATGGAACGATACAAGCTGTATCAAAAGACTACCTAAACTTTTCTGTCGGTGAAGATAAAACACCTAGAGTAAACAGTTCAAATATAATAAAACAATACAAAGCAAAAAATGGAATAGTTTATGTTATAGATTCAGTCCTTCTACCTCCACTTTTGAGCAAATAGATTTAACACATAGCCAAAGTATTTGATATAATAATCAAATGCTTCCTTCCCAAACAAACTACGTTTACAACAAATGGATATATCCTTTTGTTTTATCAACCGTAGTTTTTATTGGTCTACTTCTTACGGCATACACCATCTTTACCGTAGATAACAACAACAAAAGAAATCTAACCGAAAGAGCCGACACACTTGCTCAAGTATTTACTGCCGAAGATTTATCTACCCTTTTCGGTTCAACAGAAGATCTCTCTAGTCCAGACTATATAAATATAAAAGAAAAACTACTATCTATCAGACGAGTAAACCCCGATGTTCGTTTTATATACATAAACGGGATGGAAGATAGCGGAAACTTATTTTTCTACGCAGATTCTGAAGAAGATTCTTCAAAAGACTACTCCCCTCCGGGAGAAATATATCCAGAAGCAACAGAACTGATGGTTGATGTTATAAGGCTAAACAAATCTGGATTTGAGAGGTCTAGAGATAGATGGGGTTATTGGTTTTCAGCATACAGCCCCATAATAGACAAAAACACAGGAAAGGCTGTAGCGCTTGTTGGACTGGATGTCCCAGCAGAGACATACATCATAAACACCATAGCCTACGGAACCATACCACTACTTTTCACATTTATAATTCTTCTCTTGATGTTTTTCTCGCAACGAATCAGAAAACGTGAAAAAGTTTTCTTTGAAAAAAGAGAGGAGTTTCTGTCTGTTGCTTCGCACGAAATCAGAATGCCACTTACTGGAATAAAATGGGCAACAGAAAATATCCTAAACAACAAAAACAACGAACTAAAAGATGAAACCCGTGACGCCATAAACCAGATCCACAGCAACACAATAAGCCTCATAGAAAGACTAAACAACTTTTTATCACTATCTGCTATAGAACATACTAGGAAAGTAGAAGTGGCTTTTGAAAAGATAAAACTATCTTCTATACTTGAAAATATTTTAGATAATTTCTATCTAACAGCCAGTGCAAAAAAGGTAGAAATCACAATAGATAAAACTATCGACCAAGAAACGACTGTCTATGGTGACTTTGAAAAAACTAGACAGATACTGGTTAACCTAGTTTCCAATGCGATAAAATACACAAACCCCGGAACAAAGATAGACATATCACTTTCGACAAAAGATGATTTTGACAACATCTCCATACAGGATCATGGCAACGGTATAAGTGATGATGATTTGAAACATATTTTTGATGGATATATAAGAACAGAAGAAGCAAAACACTCCCGAAACACTGGAACTGGTATAGGACTACACCTAGTGCAAAAAATGGCAAAAATACAGGGCGGAAAAATAACCGTACTATCAACCACAGGAAAAGGAACTACAGCTGTACTATCCCTACCCCATAGAAAATAGGTGTTATAATAGACAGATGTATAACCCACTAAACAAGATAAATAAAAAAGTCTTGCTAGTTTCTTGCTTATCTATTGTTATAGTATCCTCAATCTCATTTGACGGTTTTCAGTTTTGGACTATTCGTGAAAAAAACATCTCGCTAGAAAACAAAGTGACCGAACTTGAAAAAACCCTACAAGAAACAGAGAGGAGGTTGTCTTTGGCTACAAACGAGAACTTAAACCTCTCCCAAAACCTCCAGACCGAACAACAAAACAACATATATATTCAGGATCAGATACAGAGTATCGCTGGAACTGTGGGGGTTTTAGAAAAACTTAGCAAAACCGATACAGAGTTTTTAAAGAAATATTCAAAAGTATTTTTCTTAAACGAAAATTATGTTCCAGCAAAACTAACTGACGTTGATTCCAAATATCTAAATATAAAAGATAAAACTGTACAAATATACACCGACGTATGGCCACACCTTCAGAAACTTTTAGACTCTGCAGAAAAAGATGGTGTCACGATACAAATACTTTCGGGATACAGATCATTCAAAACTCAATCCTCTCTAAAAAACGCTTACAAGATAACCTATGGGGCTGGAACAGCAAACAAGTTTTCTGCTGATCAGGGTTACTCCGAACACCAACTCGGTACCACAGTAGACTTTACCACACCAAAAACAGGGCAAACACTAACTGGTTTTGAAAAAACGGATGCCTACAAATGGTTAGTTGAAAATGCATACAGATACGGTTTTACAATGTCTTATCCGAAAGAAAATACTTACTACATATTTGAACCATGGCATTTTCGTTTTGTTGGGGTTGAGTTGGCTACAAGACTACATGAACAAAATATATTTTTCTACGCAATGGACCAAAGAGACATAGACACATATCTCGTTAAACTTTTCGACTAAAAACTAAAAACCTCGAGGATTTAACCTCGAGGTTTTTAGTTTAAACTACTGAAAGTAGATTACATTTGACCACCAGAGCAAGCTTTGCAGTTTGCCTTGTGTGTGACAACTTCGTATACAGCTGATAGACCAACAACAACATAGACGATCATTGAAAGTGTTGAATCAACTCCAAAGATCATATCTACTAGGTTATAACCAAAAGCTGTTAAGCCCCAGTTCAATCCTCCTACAACTAGAAGGATAAAAGTAACCATATGTAAAGACTTCATAAAAAAATAATTATTAACTACTAATAAAATACAATATTAATTATACCAGTAGTCAAAAAATATACACTACCCACCTGTGTATTACTTTTACACAACATCAACATCATCTTTCGCCAGAGCCTTCTTTGCTATCTTTTTAGATATAACAGCTAGGGCTATGACAACCACAATGCTTATCACAAACACCGCAATATAGTGCAGATAACCATCTATCCTTTCGTAGTAACTACCCATATAAATACCAACAAATAAAAGGAACAGGGTTTTCGGAGCGGTACCAAGCAAACTCAACCAGAAAAATTCTTTGTACGAAACACCAGCTATACCAGAAGCGACTTGAACTGAACCTCCTAACCCATGAGAGATTTTTGCTATAAGAAAAGTTTTGACTTTGTGTGTACGAAAATGATTTTCTAGATATTTTTCACCATTCTCGTTATAACCAACAAACTTGCCGAGTTTTTTAAACCATTTTGTCTTACTGCCATACCTACCAATACAGTAATACATAGAGTCACCAATCATATCAGCCACTAACAAAATAGCATAAGCAATAAAACCGTTTAGGATACCGAGGGAGACCAAAAAACCAGATATTATAATAATAATCGGTCCCTCAAAAACTGCGATAGGAAAAATAATCCAGTATCTATAATGTTCTAGAACAGAGAGTGCTTCTTGTGGGGATATGACCATATGTTTGTACTAGTAATAATCTCAAGTTTTAACCTCTAAAGCAACCCCTCTAATTTGACTCTGACTCTAAAATTTGCTTTAATTAGGGCTCAATTTCCGGCATTTAGCCGGTTTTTAATACAAACATTATGGAAATTAGGAACATAGCAATTATAGCCCACGTGGACCACGGTAAAACAACCCTAACAGATGCTTTAATGAAGCAGACGGGTATGACAACTGGTGACGTAACTATGGACTCAAACGCCCTAGAACAAGAGCGTGGTATTACTATTTACGCAAAGAACACATCAGTTTACTACCCATCCAAAGATTCTGGACGTGAGGTAACAAAAATCAACATAGTTGATACACCGGGCCACTCCGACTTCGGCTCAGAAGTAGAACGCGTACTTCGATCTATCGATACAGTGCTTTTGTTAGTGGACGCTCAGGAAGGACCTATGCCACAAACACGTTTCGTTTTGAAAAAATCTCTTG
>JBEBJM010000027.1:0-7370 GCA_040079895.1 Nitrospira sp. | reverse complement strand
ACGGTAGGCTCAATCACCAGATCGCTTCCACCGGCGTCTCTGCCGACAAGGCACAGACGCAAGTCCAGTCCCCGGCGACCGCCGGAGACATCGTCCAGACGCCGGTGTCAGTCATTGGTTTCGGCGAAGGGATCGGCGTCGGTTTCAAGGTGCACCGTATTGCACCGGTCGAATACAAAGGGTCATACACAAGATACATCATCAACATGATGGCCCACGCCTCTGGCAAGGGCAAGAAGACTACATGATGCACTGCGTCCTGCGGGGCCCTTGGCCTCGCAGGGCCCACCCCCAGACCATCCAGTTTGAGGGTTTTTCTTTTATAAAAGAAAACACTTGAATAAAAAATCATTATCTGTTACTATCTCCAAATCGCCTTTTGGGCTTTTTTAATGGGGGACTATCGATGGGCAATGTTCGGAAATATCTTTTCTGATTACTGTCCGAAAAACGTCACCAAAAAACAAAAAATATATGAAGTTTATATTGGGAACAAAGACAAACATGACACAGATCTTCGATGAGAAGGGTATTGTTCATCCTGTAACTGCTATAAAAGCGGGTCCTTTGACTGTTACTGCTGTCAAAACAGTGGCAACAGACGGATACAATGCTGTTCAAGTTGGTTTTGGTTCTCGAGCAGAAAAAAATCTAACAAAAGCTGTAAAGGGTCAGATGAAAGGTGGTAACTATATGTACCTACGTGAGTTCCGAACAGAAGGAGAGCCTACTTTTGCTGTTGGTGATAGTATCGACCTCTCTACTTTTTCAGCGGGGGACACAGTTACTGCTTCTTCTATTTCAAAAGGAAAAGGTTTTCAGGGTGGAGTAAAAAGATACGGTTTCAAAGGAGGACCACGATCACACGGACAGAAACACTCTGAACGTGAACCTGGATCTCTAGGAGGAGGAGGCCGAGACGGTGGACGTGTCGCAAAAGGCAAGAGAATGGCAGGCCGAATGGGTGGTGATCAAATCACAACAAAAGGTCTAACTATTGTTTCAGTAAAACCTGAAACAGGAGAGATTTTTGTACGAGGAGCTATTTCAGGACGACGTGGAACTCTAGTAGAACTAAACGGCTAATATAAAAAATATGAAGGCACCACTTTACACACAAAAAGGAGTAGAATCAAAAAAGATAGACATATCAGAATCTATTTTTGGTCTACCTTGGAATGCAGACCTTGTTCACCAAGTTGTAACTTCTATGGAGTCTTCTGCTAGAACTCCTGTAGCACACACAAAAAATCGAGGAGAAGTTTCTGGAGGAGGAAAGAAACCTTGGAAACAAAAAGGTACAGGACGTGCTCGACACGGTTCAACACGATCACCTATATGGGTTGGTGGAGGTATTACTCACGGACCAAGAAACGACAAGAACTTTGACCGAAAGGTTAACAAAAAAATGAAGGCAAAGGCTCTTTATACTATCCTTTCAGCAAAGTTCAAAAATAACCAAGTTATTTTTGTGGATGATATGGCCCTACGAGTTCCAAAGACAAAAGATGCAAAAGAGATTTTGTCATCCCTTGCAAAAGGCTCTGGAGCAAAAGATCTTCTTTCAAAGAGAAAAAACTCTGCATATATAGCACTTTCTTCAAAAGACGTTTCAACAGAAAAAGGTTTTAGAAACTTTGGAAATCTTGAGATAAACGAAATCAGAAATATGAATCCTCTAGATTTGATGAAATACAAATATGTTGTTATTTCAAACCCAACAGTCGGGCTACCACAGATAGAAAACAAAATAACAGCAAAGAAATAATATGAAAAAAGACCTAGCTCACATTTTAATACGACCTCATATCACAGAGAAAGCAACTTTTGCTTCAGAGTCTTCAGTGTACACTTTTGAAATAGATCCAAAAGCAACAAAGACTCTTGTGGCAAAAGCTTTTGCTGAAAAATACAAAACTACTCCTGTAAAAGTCACAACAGTAACTATCCCAGCAAAGAACGTTTTTGTTCGAGGTAAAATCGGTAAAAAGTCTGGCTACAAAAAGGCTTACGTATACCTAAAGAAGGGGGAGAAAATAGAAAACCTATAATTTTAAAAATATGAAGCGATACAACCCAACATCAAAATCTCGCCGAGGCATGACAACTATCTCTTTTGGTAACTTTGTTACTGCTACAGAGCCTGTAAAGTCTCTAACTCACGGCTTTAGACGACAGATGGGACGAAACCATCATGGTAAAGTAACAACTCGTCACAAAGGTGGAGGAGCAAAGAGACTTTTCCGAGAGATTGATTTTAAATATGACAAAATAAACGTTCCTTATACTATTAAAACAGTAGAGTACGATCCAAACAGATCAGGATTTATTGGCCTTGCTCAATACAAAGACGGTGCAAAGAGATACGTTCTACTACCTAGTTCTGTGAAAGTAGGTGATACACTTATCACATCTGAAACTGCGGAGATAAAAGCTGGAAACAGACTTCCTTTGAGAAATATTACTGTGGGTACTTTTGTTTATAACGTAGAAGTAAAGCCACAAGGTGGAGCAAAGCTTGCTCGATCTGCAGGAAACTTTGTTGAGGTTATTGCAAAGGATGCTGGATACGTGGATATAAAACTTCCATCAACAGAAGTTCGAAAAGTAAAAGATACAGCATGGGCTTCTATCGGTGATGTTTCAAACAATGAAAACCGACTAGTTAACCTAGGAAAGGCAGGACGATCACGATGGTTAGGTATTCGCCCAACAGTTCGAGGTACAGCACAGAACCCAGTTGACCACCCACACGGAGGAGGTGAAGGACGACAGGGAAGAGGACGAAAACGAGCGATTTCAGTCTACGGTAAGCCAACAGGCAAGGGTCAGAAGTCTCGAACTCCAAAGAAATATTCAAACAAATTCATAGTTTCTCGCCGAAAAGTAGGAAAGAGAAAGTAAAACATAAAACCGCCGAAGGGCGGTTTTATGTTGCTATTGACATACAGGTATCAGTTGTGATATAATAGTGCACAGACACAAGGTTTCGGGTCCAGATGGATCCGTATCGATCCCGAGGAGGATCTAGTGACTGAGGCAGAGTTTTTTCTGAGACTGGCAGACGCGATCGCGAATTTCAGCGAAGCCATCGCTGAATACACCGAGAAACGTGGAGTCGCTCCTACCATGATCCAAATTCGATTTGCGAGGATTGCAGTGAACTCTGTGGACCTCGAATTCGAAGGTGATCATGAGAACGGTATCTCAAACGAGGTGACGCCAGTGATGCAGGCGGTGATTCACCTCGGGATCGATACGATGCGGATGTCCGCATTGAGCTTCGAATCCCTGAATCTGATAGCTCAGGCGAAGGAGTATGTGCTGGCTCGGGCACAGAGGTCCTGATCCAACACGTGTACTAGTAGGGCGGTCACTGCGACCGCCCTTTAATTTATAAAAAAAGTTGACTTTTTGGGTGTAAGGGATAGTCTTTTGTTAGATCTGTTTGGTTTGACAAAGGGGGTGTTATGATTTTGGAACAAGTTACAACCAGTGAGGACTTTCTTCGTGCCTGCAAAGCAAAGATTGCGGGCGGTTCTTCCTATAACGGGATTGATCTTGGAAGAATCAAGGACGATTTTTATACCCAATGTTCGGCGTGTAGGGGCGAGTGTTTTATCGGGCAACGTTTCAATGGTGGAGTCATAGGGAAGTACAACCACTACGAATTCTGCCCTAGGTGCGACGATGTGGAAACTCGAATATATGGTTTTGAGGATGGAGGGGATTGTCTACTTCCACTTCTAAAATCTCAAGCCATACAAAGTTCCTCGTCCGGAGTTGTATGCCGGCTGGAGTGGTCCCGAGAGAGTTGCTGAAAGTTGCCCCGTCTGCAAGGGTAAGACCCTGCTTTTCCTCACGGAATCGGACTCGACGACAAATCCGATGACATACTACCAGTGCTACTACTGTGTCTGTGTCGATCCAAACTGTGATTGGCCGGGCAGTTTTTCGAGCAACAGCGTCACAGGTACCTAGGTGTCAGTAGAGCGACTAAGGCACAAGCCGAGGTCGCTCTTTCTTTTTACTGTAAAATAGAGTGTTGACATTATTTATCATTTTGTATAGTATAGACGCCACGTAAGGTTCATTCCTTATACATTCTGTTTGCGGTATTAGCTAGACAAAAGCTAAGTCAGTACCACGAATAATGTGGTTTTTGTTTTGAACAAATTAAAATGACAAGATCAAGTAAAAAAGGTCCATACGTTGATGAACGACTCCTTAAGAAAATTGAGGGCAAGAAATCTAGTGAAACTGGGGTTATTAAGACTTGGTCACGAGCCTGCGTTATCTCTCCAGAGATGGTAGGTTTTATTTTTGGTGTTCATAACGGCAAGACTCACATAGAGGTTTTGGTTTCAGAAGATATGATCGGCCACAGACTAGGCGAGTTTTCTCCTACAAAGAAATTTATGAAACACGGAGGAAAGATGCAGAAAGAGATGGAACAAAAGAAGAAAGAAGCTGAAATATCTGCTGCTCAAGCTGCTAAATCTACAACAGCTGATAAGAAATAAAAAATATTATGAAAACAGCAAAAGCTACACTTTCAAATTTCCGACAAGCTCCTCGTAAAATGCGAATGGTTGCTAACACTGTAAGAGGAAAGAAAGTTGCTGATGCTTTGGTAAACCTTGATTTCATGGCTAAAAAAGCAGGTGCTCCTATCAAAAATCTTATTGAGTCAGCTCTCGCAAACGCAAAAGCTCTAGAGATACCTACAGAAAATCTAGTTATTAAAATAATAAAAGTAGATAGTGGAAAGATACTATACCGCCGAATGCCAGCGGCTCGTGGAACAGCTCACCCTATAAGAAAAAGAACAAGTGCGGTTTTTGTTGAGCTTGGAGAGGTTGAATCAAAAAAGAAAGTTAAGGTTGTTAAAGAAAAAGTTGAGGCACCAGCTAAAATATCAAAGCCAAAGGTAGCTAAAGCTAAGAAAACAAAATAATTCTATGACACACACCGTACACCCATATTCACATAGACTAGGAATCATAAGAGATTGGAAATCTCGATGGTTTGGAGTTAAAAGTAAATACAAAGAGTTTCTAAAGAGTGACGTGTTGCTACGAGTTTACCTTGAGAAAAAACTTCGAGGTATGTATGTAAGTAACATCGAGATGGAAAGAGGGGAGAAAATCCTACGAATCATCATAGAAACATCACGTCCAGGTATGATCATCGGACGATCAGGAGACGGTGCTGTAAAACTAAAGAACGAGATTCTATCATTTATAGCAAAAAATAAACTTTCAACAGGTGGTGAAGTAAAAATCGATATAAAAGAAGTAAAATCTCCAGAATCAAACTCTGCTATTGTTGCTCAAATGATTGCAGATGGTCTAGAAAAAAGACTTCCTTTCCGACGTGTTACAAAGCAAATGGTTGAGAAAGTTATGGCCAACCGAGATGTTTTGGGGGTAAAAATAGAACTTTCAGGACGACTTGGAGGTGCTTCTATGGCAAGACAGGAAAAAATAAAGAGAGGTCGTATTCCACTTCAGACTTTCCGAGCAGATGTTGATTTCACAAAATATGAAGCTAGACTTCCATACGGAGGAATCGGTATAAAAGTTTGGATATACAAAGGTGAGGTTTTCAAGAAATAATTTTAAATTACTACCATGTTACTACCAAAAAAAGTAAAATACAGAAAATGGCATACAATGCGAAAGAACGCGAACAAAGTTGGCGTGGCTTCTCGTGGTACAACTATTTCTTTTGGATCTCATGGTTTGAAGGCTATGGCCGGTGCGCGTATTATGTCTAACCAGATTGAGGCTGCCAGAAAAGCACTTTCTCGAGCAGTTGGAAAGACAGGAAAAGTTTGGATTCGAATATTTCCAGATATGCCTCTTACAAAAAAACCAGCTGAAGTAAAGCTTGGAAAAGGAAAGGGAGATTTGTTCGGATACTGTGCTCCAGTAAAACCAGGAAGAGTTATTTTTGAAGTAGACGGTGTAACTGATGCAGTTGCGCGAGAGGCTCTTCGAAAGGCTGGAACAAAACTTCCTTTAAAGACAAAAATAGTTTCTGCACATAACTAAACCAACATGACTTCAATAAAAGATTTTACAAAAAAAAGTACAAAGGAACTACAGACTCTACTAGGAGAGAAGACTGTTGCTTTGAGAGCGTTTCGTTTTGCTTCTTCAGGAAGTAACACTAGAAACGTAAAAGAAGGTTCAGTGTTGAGAAAAGACATTGCTAGAATAAAAACACTTTTGAATAAAGTTAAATAAACAAAAATATGGCTACAAAGATTAAAAAAACAGAAGAGACAACAGTATCAACTCGAAAGAAAATCGAAGGTGTTGTTGTTTCAACAAAAATGAAAGACACGGTAGTAGTCAAAGTGTCCCGCTTTGTAAAACACCCAAAGTATGGTAAATACACATCTAAGGATAAAAAGTTTAAGGCCCACGATGCTGGAAATACAAAGAAAGTAGGGGACAAGGTGGTAATAGAGGAGTGTGCACCTATTTCAAAAGACAAGCATTTCCGGATCGTATAATAAATAAACTGCAATGATACAACCACAATCAATAGTTAAAATAGCTGACAACACCGGAGGAAAAATCGGAAGAGTTTTCAAGGTCCTTGGTAGTTCAAAGAAGAGATATGCTTCTATTGGTGAGCTAGTTGTTATATCTGTGCAAAAAGCAGAACCTAGAAAGACAACAAAAAA
This sequence comes from Nitrospira sp., assembly GCA_040079895.1. GTDB lineage: Bacteria > Patescibacteriota > Minisyncoccia > Phycocordibacterales > DATDWN01 > C7867-006. The sequence goes on along the minus strand of JBEBJM010000027.1, from coordinate 673 downwards.
GAAAGACGTGTTATACGCTATTGTTGTTCGACAGAAAGCACCTTTCCGAAGAAAAGACGGTTCATATCTACGTTTTGATGAAAACGCTGTTGTTATCGTTACAAAAGACGCAAAAAAGAAAGAGCCTGTAGCTGGACGTATTTTCGGCCCTATTCCAAGAGAGATAGGTGAAGTTGGGTATCAGAAAATTATTTCTTTAGCTCCAGAAGTTGTCTAAACTTTAATTTAAATATTATGCATATCAAAAAAGACGACAAAGTAATAGTTATCACAGGAAAGGACAAGGGTAAAACTGGCTCTGTGGTTAAATCATTTCCAAAAGAGGGCAAGGTTATTGTTTCTGGTATAAACGTTTTGAAATCTCACCAAAAACCTCGAAGAAGTGGTGAGAAAGGTCAGATAGTGGAAAAAGCTATGCCAATCAATGTGTCAAATCTAAAGAAAGTAGAAGGTAAAGCAAAGGAGGTTAAAGCTAAAAAGAAAAGTGAATAACGAATTAAGAATAATGAATATTGAAAAATCATAATTCAAAATTCATAATTCTTTATTCAAACAAAATCATGAAAACAATAAAAGAAAAAACAAATGAATCATACGAAGCTCTCAAAGCAGAGTTCGGCTACAAGAATGCAATGCAGGCACCAAAGATAATGAAAGTTGTCGTATCTTCTGG
>JBEBJM010000026.1:0-7793 GCA_040079895.1 Nitrospira sp. | reverse complement strand
ATTTTTTATTTTTCCCCTATCTAATGAATTAGCCTTAATACAATCAGTTAATATTTCAGCTTGCCTTTCGTTGAGCGAGTATTTACTTGCGATTTCCTTAATTTTAATTAAAGCGTTCTGGTCAAAATCCATCTTTTCATATTTTGAATTAATTTCAGTGGTTTTTTCTAAGTAACCCGATACTTTTTCGAAAATATCTTTTTTTATTTTTGAGATAATTTTTATCTTAGAACCATCTTTTATCTCAAGACCACTTAGGGTTTTTTCAAAATCTTTCGTATTCTTAATACCAACTAGAACAGAGACAATCTCATCATTTATTAAAAGAAATTGTTCTTCTGTAAGCCCTTCTTCTATTGCAATATTTTCTATTAAATTAAAAGTGGAGCTAGAAAATATCACCTTTTTTATTTCTTCTGGCCGTTCTGATATTATTTTTGAAATATTTTTAATATTCATACCTTTTAATATTTTTGTCTTTGGGTTTTGTCTAGCTCAAGACTTGTCGCCTGTGTTTTTAGATCAGTTATTTCTTCAGATTTTTCCTGAAGTGATCCTGGAGGAGGTGATCCTGCAGGGCCAGTAGCAGTAAGTTGTAATCTTCTAGCGTCTTCAATAGGTGTTAGATTTGGCCCTGTACCACCAGCTGCTCTAGATTCATTATATGCTTTAGTTAATATATTTTGTTCCGATCTTAATCCACCAAGTTCAGTCGTTGCTTCTTTTATTCTATCCTTTAGTAGACTTGCGGCAGCCAACCTATCGTCACGACCGAGTGTTCCGGCAAGTGACCTAAAGCTGTTATTGCTACCACCTTTTATATATAATCTCGACAAACCACTTGCTCCAGCAAGTCCTTTTATATAAGCTTCTTTGCCAGTCTTACTTCTATCTAGTGATTTACCAAAATCAATTTTTGATTTAGTTTGAGCCTCCATTGTCTTTCCAAAAGTCGAATTACTTCCTTTACCAAAATCTACAGGTAAAGAGCCAACAGCTTGCTTAACAATACCAGAGTTTCTTGCGTCAAATGTACTACCAGCTGTTGCTTGAGTGCCCTTATACAATTGTCTCACAACAACATTTTTACCCGCATATTCTTGGAACTTTTCTGATCTTGTTAATCTGTCAGCCACTCTACCAATACTTCTTCTTCCAGCCCAACCCAGACCACCCATCGCCACTCCCCCAGCGAACGACGTTGCGCTGGATGTAAACTTGCCTATCTGGCTTGAGCCTTGAGTTGAAAACTTTTTAGCCGTAGTTAGTGTAGCGATGGTTAGGCCTATAACAAGTGCATAGTTGAAGAATAGACTTATAGATCCACTCATTGTTGTTATATCTTTTGCTTTTGAAAAATCCGTCCATTTGTTTGGGTCTAGCACAAAACCACTAAAACCTGGGCTGTTCATGAGAGTTAGAACAACCCATGTCATAAGCATAAACACAGGAGCAAAAATAACCTGTCCCCACAGGGTTTCCCACCACTCATCCGCATATTTTTTAGCTATTTTGGGTAGTGCCATACCCATATAGGCCACAGGGGAAAGAGTCAGTAGAATTATGAGGACAATATATCTGACTATAAACATCACACTTATCGCTAGAAAGACAAAAGTGGTTATAAGAAAAAGTATAGACGTCATAAGTCCTATGACTAACATACTGTAATCATCACCATTTGGACCATTTTGAACTTGTGAAAAACCAGTAAAACCTCCCAAAGGACTCATTACCCCCTGAAGACCCAACGAGCTCATATATGAGTTTGATAATCCCATACTTGAGTCAGCACTGTCAGTGGTTACTAGTATACTGTTATATACACCTATAGTTACAACATTTGACGCGTCTATGATGACTTTTGTAAAGAAAAGACTAAAGTTAATAAGAAGTGACGCTAGAACCAGAAAAGTAATAAAGTTTTTTACTTTTCCTACATCACTTTGGCCTATAATCATCAGTACTCCTTCATAGACAAGTAGGAAAATAAAAGCGATGTTCATCAGGTCACGGAGGACTTTCCATGCTACGTTTATACCAGTCATATGACTTATGTTGCCAGCCATATCTACCACAGTTGTTTTTATAACAAAGTTCAGTAGTACTCCGGCCATTCCCAGTAAAAGCGCCATTATTTTCATTATAAGAAAAGCTAAGTAGCCAAGTGCTGTAGCTACCCAGCCCGCTATCCAATCAAGCCCGTCACCACCAGCCGTCGCGTTTATTATCTCCTGTTGCGCCTGGGCAGAACTACTACCAATTGCACAAGTTTGAACATTGGGATTTGTCATGTCGTTAACCACCGATTCTCCAGCATCACACGGTGGAGGCGATCCAACTTTTGCCCCAACACTAAAAACCGGACTAAAAACTCCAACCAAGATAGATAGTATTAAAATGTAAGGAAGTATCTTTTTCATTTATACATTCTAGTTGTTTATTTTACAGTTTGTTCCATCAGAGTCACATTTAATAAGCCCATCAGTGTTCGGTACACTAGGTTGTGGTGGCATCTGTGGAGTTGGAGGGTTTAAGTTTCCCAGATCATCAGCTGGCGAGTTACCACTAGATGACTTTTTACTTAATCCACGAAGACCATCGCTTACTCCACCCAGTACTTTACTTGTCATCTGTGATACTAACGCTCCAACTATTTCGTTTATTTCATCCGCAGCCTGTAGTCTTTCCCATGAGCTACCAAGAGACTTACTAAGTTGATCGTTTATTACGATTCCGGGTGTAACAGTCTTCATTTTTCCGTGACACTCCCCTTTTGTTTGTCCTGGTTCGGTTACAACCACACCGTCACATTTTTCGACAGACAGAAAACCGTTTGCCCAGTTGAGCTGGTTTTGTTTGTTTGATCTAGCATTTCCGATCTGATAATCAAGAGCATTTTTTTGGTCTATGTATGCACCATAGGGGTTGTTGCTGTTGTTTTGAGTTATGCTAAACCAACCTTCCCAACCCCCCTGACTAAAGTCGCTCATAAAAGCATCATAGTTGTTCTCCAGTGTTCCTAGTGTACAAGAATAGTTTCCTCTACCAGACAAATAGCTTTTTACTACAGAGACACGAACCTGTGCTCTAAAAGGGCTACACAGTTTATTTAGGTCAGAGTTGGGGTTTGATAGATACGACGATGCAACATCATCCCCCACATCTAGGAAAAACTGGTCTGGGTCTGTGATAAACGAAGGGTTTCCTTGAAATCCCGAGTTTATGTAGTTTACTGTTTGTGCTGTTAGTTTGTTTAAAACAGTCTGCATCAGGGTGTAGGTAATCGTGTCTCCCACCTCTTTTGCAACTGCTGCTACGTCTATGTACTGAGCGAAAGCTTTTTGTGGTGTAAAAATAGTAGATAGTGAAAATATAACCAGTAGTATAGAGGTTTTTCTCATCAAACTAGTTGATACATTGAAAGCCATATTAACATATATTATATACTAACAATCTGTTTATGCGCTAATGTTTTTGTTAACAATTAGGAGTTTGTTTTTTGTTCTAAAAAATTATTTATGTTTATTAGGGAGTTTTGAAAGTTCAACAGGTCTTTGTTGTATCGACTTATGCCGTTTAGAGCTCTAACTGGATCATCAAACACCACTCTCATTGCCTCCACATCGAACAGTATGTTACTCAAAGAGTTCAGAATAGCTAGGTGAAGAGTTACAGCATCACTGGGCACTTCCATATTGAGAAAGTCACCAACAAAACCCTTCCCCACAACTATCACCGGGTCTATTTTTAAAAGAGCAGTATTGTTATTTGTTTTTATTGCGCCATCTAGGACTGTCACAGGGTTATCTTTTATTTGTGACGATCTGTTTTTTAGACTTAGGTTAACTGCCTCTTTGTATTTTTTTAGTGTATCAGCGTCATTTTTCTGTATTATGTGTAAGTTTATCGCGACATACACTGGCCCAGAGGTTTTGTTGTATTCTGGTGTTGAGAGTGTGTTTTTTGCTATTTTTTCAGCTTCGGTTGAGTCTATAGTTTTTCCGTTTTTAACCGCTAGTAAGTATTGAGAAAAAGAGTCTCTAGCTACTCGAGCAGTCAAAGTAGTTTCGTCGAACACAGACTCGTTTTTCTTTGTTAAGTCTTCTACTGCGTTTTGGGTTTTTGGGTCTATGCTAGTTAGTATATTTTTCCAGTCTGTGGTTGTTGACTCAATGTATTTATATGTTTCCACAGTATTTTTATCTGTGCTTTTTACAACCACAGATTTAGCCTCTGGCACTCTTTGAAAAAGCCATATTGATGTGACAATACCAAGGCATACAATAAAAACAGTTAGTATTTTATTACTCGGCATAATACATATTGTACCACACCACTATATGAGATTATAAACATGAGCTAGGTAGTAGAATAAAATATAGAAAAACCCAATACTAGCCAGAAAAACAAAACGCAAGACAAAAATAGGTTTTTCTCGGTAAGGTTTTTGGGTAATTATTTTGTATCCGGCAATAGCTGATGGTATGGAAATAAAATACAGCAGAGGAAAAGAAAGGAAAAATGGAACAGTTAGTATGCTTATGGCAAAACAAACGGCCACGACTTTTACTCCGTTTTTACCAAAAAGTATAGGCAGAGTAACAATGCCGTTTTCTTTATCCCCTTCTATATCTTTTATGTCTTTAAAGTTTATAGCTAGGGTTACCATGACCACTATGCCAACAGCTAGTAGTATAGGAAAAGCTTGTATTTGTTTATAAACTGAAATAAAAAAGAATCCGGCTAGTATTGTAGAGAGACACGCTATTCCTATAAGAAAAGATGAAACTATAGGAAAACGTCGAAGTCTCAAAGGTGGCGATGAGTATATATATGAAGTAGCGACATAGACCAACGACATAAAAAACGGATAGAATCCCGCACACCATGAACCAAGCAGTGCAAAAGCAAGCCATGCTTTCCCTATATCACCCATTTCTTCTTTATCAACCTCTTTTTTTACCAAAGGTCTGTTTTTGTTCGATATCTTATCGATTTCTATATCTATAACATCGTTTGTGTGTACAGCATACATCCAAAGTGAGATCCAAGAAAAAATAAGACAAAGTACTCCAAAAATATCTATCCAAACGAGCTTATTTCCTAGGTTGTTTATATAAGCAAATCCCATTCCACACAAAAGTGATGCTGTGTAAAAGTTAACACGCTCTAATCTGGCGTTTTTTATTATTACCCAAAACTTTTTTGAATCTATTTTCCAAAACAAAAAACCAGCAAACACAAAAGATAATATAAAAAGTATTTGGGAAATTAGCTTGTCAAAAGTTAGCTCGATAAGTCTTCCTCTCGATACTGATGATACCCCCTCTCGGAGTGTGTTGTGGTATATGGTTGATTGGTTGATGATTTTTTCTAAATAAAAAACAACTTCAGAGTTTGTGCTGGTTGAACTGTTTATGTGTGATAGCGTGTAAATAACTCCTGGTAAACTTCCGACTATAAAAACAAGTATGTATATAACGAGTGCGCCAAGGACAGATTTAACTATTTTTTTACTTTGTAACCATATATAAAATCCGATTCCTATTATGGATAGTGCTATGCCAATACGCATTCCGTAGGTTGCCCCAGAGGTAAAGTTTGTTCCAAAAAAAGTAAAAAAGTTAAAGATGATTCTATTTCCTGTGTCAAAAACATACATCATTCTATAACCTTTTCCATGACTGAAAATGATATCTACTATCGGTGCGAGCCATAGTAGCGGTAGGCCAAAAAGAATAATTTTGGGTGAAACCGTGTAGTCTTTTGTAAAATATCCAAGAATAATAGATGTTCCTATGGTTAAAGACAGGAAAAATAAAATATAGTGTATAAGGGTGTATGGATCAGAAGGTATAATGCCTGTTGCAGTTGGGCTAGATAGCGACTCTAAAATAAAACGCACAAAAAGTATCCCGACGAAACTTAACCCCCAACCCAAAATCGTTATCTTTTGGTTTTTTATTTCGTCCAGTATTTTATTTAGAGTGTTCATAGAGTTTTGCAAAGCTTAACCCATTTTGAGAGTTCTATATCCTCTGCTCTAGCTTTTTCATCTATTTCGCATATTTTAAAAGCTTCTAGTATTTCTTTTTTACTATATATACTAGAGAGGTTTGGTAGTAACTGTTTTCTTTTGTGAGCAAAGCCCGCATGAATAACAGAGAAAAATAGCTTGTCTTCCACTCCAGAGAGCCTCTCTCGGTTTATGTTTTCTATGTTTAAAACAGCAGAGTCTACGTTAGGTTGTGGTGAAAAGGCTCCGCGCCCGACAGCGCGCACTAGTTTCGGATCACCATAGGCTTTGACTGAAAGTGAAAGCAGACTCTCCTTTCCGTCTCGAGTCACTATTCTTTCCGCCACTTCTTTTTGGACGAGCAGAGTCATTGATTCTGGTTGTTTATCGCTTTCCAAAAACATCCTGATAATCTGCCCTGTTATATAGTATGGTATGTTTGCAACGATTTTGTATTTTCCTGTGGTGATGTGTGGTAGTCCGACATCCAGTATGTCCGCGTGTATTAACTCGAACTGTTTTACGGCTATTTCTCTAACAAATCTTTTTTGTAATTCTGGTATGAGACGGTCGTCTTTTTCTACACTTATGATGTGGGCGCCAGTCTGTAGTAGTTTCTCTGTCATCACCCCCTCCCCTGGCCCTATCTCCAAAACAGTATCATCTTTTTCTACTTTTCCAGCCTTAACAATATCATCTACTATTTGTGGAGAGTTTAGAAAGTTTTGTCCGAGTGATTTTTTTTTAAACATATTTATCTTAAAAATCTATGCTAAACAAAGGCTTCCTTTTTGTTTCCCCAGAGTATGATTCGTTTTCAAGATATTTTTCTGGAATATCATCTATGAACTCGGATGGGGAGTTTATTTCTGTTGACCCAAATATAGTACGTGTCTGTGCGTGAGTCAAGAAAAGTTTTTTCCCGGCTCTTGTTACTGCGACATAGAAAAGCCTTCTTTCCTCCTCGCTATCTTCGCCAGACTTTTTACCACCTCCCATTTTTTGATGCGGAAACAAATCAGCTTCCAGTCCAGAAATAAAAACATACTCAAACTCAAGTCCCTTGGACGAATGCACTGTCATTAGTTTCACTCCACTTTTTTCTCCATCCAAAGCGTCCTGATCAGAAGCCAGTGATGTATCGGTCAAAAACTTTTCTATCCCTTCCTCACCCTCCACGGTGTCATACGATGTGGCTAGTGTTACAAGTTCCATAATATTTTCTAGTCTATCAGTGTCATCCTCCAAACCAGTCGAGTACATATTTTCTATACCAGAAGTTTTTATAATATATTTCAAAGCCTCGGATGGTTTTTGGGTCAACAGAACATTTCTGAAATCATTGAGTTGATTGCGAAAATTATTTATTTTTATTTTTGCAGACTCTGGAAGCTCACTCTCTTTACCCGTAATTATTTTTTCCAAAGTAACTTTTCCAATACCTCTTGGCGGGATGTTTATGATGCGGTTAAAGTCTCCCAGACTTTCTGGGTTCAAACTAACTCTTATAAAACTTATCAAATCTTTTATTTCCTTTCTTTCGAAAAACTTTGTGCCGAGCATTTGGTATGGAACTCCGTATGACAAAAAAGCCTCTTCCAAAACTCTCGACTGAAAGTTTGCGCGATAAAGCACTGCGATGTTTTCGGCTTTCACTCCGGAGGCGATTAAATCTTTGGATTTCATCGCAATAAAATGTGCCTCGTCTATTTCGTTTCGAGCTTCAAATATTACGATCTTGTCTACAACATTGTTTTCTGTAAAAAGTTTTTTT